>URJC01000229.1 GCA_900548135.1 uncultured Odoribacter sp.
TAAAATTCCGGTTATAAAATTCAGCTACCGAATCCTGAGTGAAAATTTCCCGGACTAACTTTTTACAGGGACCACACCAGACAGTATAACAATCTAAAAAGATTTGCTTTTTCTCTTTCCTCGCCTGATCCACTATTTCATTCCAACTTCCATTCCGGAAATTAATGGTCATATTCTGTCCGGAACAGTCCGGACAGAATAATCTTAACATGAATAAAAATATAAAAAAATACCTGTTCATAAAACATCCATCAGAGTACCATTTTGATTTTTACCATCCCGATACCAAGTCTGCCATTTAACCATGATATCCACCGGATATCCACTTATCCCCCGATAGATCATCTCTCTTCCCAGCTGATCCGTCCTGACCTGATAGGTCGTCGCATCCAGAATCACCACATCTCCCTTCAGCTCTTCTCCATCTCCATTCCGGTCAGTTCCGTAACGGGAAATTCCCAGAATGATCGATTTCTCTGTCCGTGACATTTCAAAACAGGTGATCTCAGCATCGGCTCCATAACCGATATCCTCTAATGAAAAGACCACTTCAGGAGCAATCCCCGACTCCCAGGCCGCCACATTTCCTGAAAACAACTGATTACCAGCTGATACCAAAATAAATTCTTTGGCTCTGAATTGATAAAAATCGCTACTGCCATTCATAACTGTTTCCGGCATATCCATTTGGGCTACAACCCGGAAAGGCACTTGTACCGCTCCGCCTGTTCCATTCTTTTCATTATTATTCCGGGGCATCTGCAAATACAAAGCCTTTACTTTGTCTCCTTTTGCCAAAATAGCCACACAATAGTTAGGTACATTGGTATGAGTACCATAAATCATACGATATCCTTCAAAAGCCGGAACGTCTGTTACAGGAATTTCTATCATGGAATTACCCAGGCCCGACACACACAGAAAACGCCCAACCGTTTCATCAAACATAACTCCATAATCAGAAAATTCATAAGACATTGTCTGTATGAACATGTCACCCAGGTTAGGAGTTACTACAACCGGAAAATAAACAGGTGACAAACGTCCTCCATAAGGACTTTCCTTACCCAGCACATAACTATCACTAACATTCATCTTTCCCGAATTACGCACACTGAAACTATATAGTTTACCCTGAGAAACCACAAGATTCCGTGTCACCGAACCAGTAAAACTTCCAAAGAAAAAATCCCAATTGATAATTCCACTCCAGACCGATTCCGGAGAAAAATCCGGTACTGATGGCTTGGGATAAACAATTTGTCGTTGGAGATATTCTTCATCGAGGTAAATATTATCCACCACATCCGTCAAAGTTGTATCAGCCAGAGATCTCAAACCTTCAGCCGTCCTGACCAATAAACCGGAATAAGCCTCTATGGGTTTATAATTCCTGAAAATCCGTTGAGGCATTGTTCCTAAACTTCTACCCATAGACCGTTCATAATAATTTACAGCAAAATGACTCGTATCCGGAATGAGAGATTTAAATGAAAGTTCTGCCTTTCCCTGATAATTACTCAGCACCATGATCACATCCCCGGCACGCTCTTCCATTACAATCAAACGAAAAGGATAGATATATTCATTCCCCTGTTCTTTATCCGTCACAATCAAACGACAATTTTTATCCCCATACGATAACACAACCGGAAAAACTAAATGTTGTCCCGAACTCACAATCTTTTGCTCAATTTCCCAGTCATAATTAAATTTTTCCGGATCATTATACTGTGTCGCAGCAAGTTTCGGAGACAAACGCAAAGTATCAAACTGACGGATCCGTATAATAGAATCAATTCCCGTCACCTTTTCAATACTATTGATATCATGATAATCATAATTACCCAGATCATCATAACAAGACACAAACAATATAAAAATAAAAACAATATAAAATATCTTTTTCATACCTTCATCTTTAATGACATTATTTACTCTACCGGCACCAGAGCATCCATCAAAATATATGCATTGGCTTCTTGATCCTCCAACCAAGAACGTAAAGCAGGTCCATATTTGGTCTGAATCTGAAAATTATCGATCGTCTGGCTGATCGCATCTGCATTGTCAAAATCTTCATTAAAAGAAATCAGTACCTGCCATTTAACGGGGTGATAATAGCCCAGATATCCTTTAACACCTTCCCACCACAGGGGCTCCGTAAGGTAATTATTGGCCACTAATTTCAATTCACTATTTTCAATATTTCCAACCCCAAAGTCTTCTGTCTCCTCCATACGAAGCATCAGGCATTTACTCAATTGTTTCCGGTGGCTGGGATCCAGATATTCGCGATGCAGCACAATCTGTAAAGTATCTGTCCAGCTATTGGCTGGCATCACTTGCAGTTCTGCAATAGGATCATAATCTTTTCCGGCCTCCATGGTTGTCTTTCCGCTTTTAACCATTCCCGTATCTGCCACAACAACACGATAAGTCCGGTCCTGCCCCGCTTTTCGCCCTGTATAGCAAACCACCACCTTCACCGTGTCTACCACAACATCACTCATCTTATTACCAAATGTATACAGGATGGAATCATATTCCACTTTATTACCCAATGTATTGTAGATAAATTCCTGAAAATATATACAGTCACGTTCCCCATAAAAGGAGTCTAACTCATCTGAACAACCGGTTCCGAATAAACCAATTATACC
This sequence comes from uncultured Odoribacter sp., assembly GCA_900548135.1. Lineage (GTDB taxonomy): Bacteria > Bacteroidota > Bacteroidia > Bacteroidales > Marinifilaceae > Odoribacter. Next base: position 2,664 of record URJC01000229.1, read on the forward strand.
CAGAACCCATATTATCAATTTTTTCATCATATCCTAACCATTAATTTCTGTTTCCATTTTCTTTCTCTGCATCGGGCATCGGTAAAACAAACACCTCATTACTTGCTTTCACATTTCCCGGAGAAGTCTGACGCAATATATCATGATGCAAACGTTTATAGATAAAAAACATTTGTCCTTCACACAAATACTCCCTCCGCATTTCTGCCAACAATACTTCCGCATCAAAAGCAGTCAGTTTATATTCTTCGCCTTCTCCCATAAAGCGGCTCTTTCTGAGTTCTTCTACCAGGGATTGTGCAACCCCCGCATCTTCCTCCAGCCATCCTTCAGCAGCAATCAGATACATCTCTGACAATCTCATCAGAGGCACTTTAGGAGTAAAAAATTCATTATTAGCCTCGCTCATATAATATTTCCTGACACTAACATTGTTAATCCAACGCCGGAAACGGATATCGTTATCCGACCCATTATACACCTCAGATTTCAAACCATCTGTCATTTGCAAATTTCCCTGATTCGTTATGCCGGAAACAACATAATGCAACCCTTCCGAATAAGACTTGATTTTCGCATTTCTTAAAGAGAAAATATGTTCATCAGAAAACAGGATATCCCATTGGTCAGCATTTTCCGGAAAACTCTTGGTATAATCCAGCAAAGCAAATTTTTTACTTGCAATCACTTCTTCTGCCAAAGTACGAGCCTTGACCTTATCCCCGGCACTATTCCGGGTCAAATAGATCCGGGCCATCAATCCTTTTACAGCATAATAATTTATTCTTGCTACATATTGATCGGCCTCATTCTTGGTACTACCTTCTATCTGATAAGGTGTAACCGACAGTACAGGATCTTTTTCCAAACACCTCAAAGCAGTCTCACAATCCACCAAACAATAGTTTAAAAACTGTTCACTGCTACATAATGGTTGCACCTCGATTCCAAATACCCGGCTGTAAGGCAGGCATTCAGCCATTTTATCCTGACTATAGGAAGGTGCAAATAAACGCCATAAATCAAAATGCAGCCATGCTCGCAAAGCCAAAGCCTCTCCCTTCACTTGCTGCCTCACTTGCTCCGGCATACAATCCCCCTGGGATTGTTCGTAATTCAGTATATTATTCACCATCGCTATGGTATAATAGCCATTAGCCCAAACACTTTCAATCCAATCTTTAGCTTCCTGTTCCTCGTAATTATAGCGGGACAAAGATTTGTAACCGGTCAGCATATTCGAAAAGTCGTAAACTTGTCCCAAAACATCCACTCCCCCAAATGTCAAAGTTGCCCCATACATCTCCGACTTTGACATTTTACTGTATACTCCCGCCAATGCCTCGTGAAATCCCTGCTCTGTCTGGAATAATTTTCTTTCTTCCTCTTCATTCACCAAATCCACATCCAGCCAATCCGAACAAGCCGTCAACAGGAACAATAAAACAAACAGCAAGTTTATATTTATATTTTTCATATCTATTCAATATTTAATGATACATCTTAAAACGTCACATGTAATCCTAATGAAAAGGTCCTTGCAAAAGGATAAGCAGTCCCCCGCTCCTGCCGGATGGAGGATATCCGGAATACATCTGTAGTGCTTGCCATGATTTTCACCCGGTCAGCCTTAATATAACTGGCGTATTTTAAAGGCAGATCATACGCAACCGATATACTCTGCAAGCTAAAAAGATTATCTTCCTGCATTAACCTGGTACTCTGATAAGCATTCGTTCGTATATCTATACGACGGTATAAGGCCTCATCTCCGGGATTTTGCCAACGATCATACAACGCCCGTTTATCTTTATTACGCACCCGTTCATAATGTTGCCAATTGTTCTCCACTTTATCGGCTAAAGTGGAATTATACGTCTTCCCTCCCCATTTATACCGGAATAACAAATAGACATTCAATCCTTTCCAGGTCAAATTACTGTTAAAAGTTCCTTCAACCTTAGGCAACATATCGCCGACTTCCACCTTATCGCGGTAATCATACTCAAAAGTATAGGAACCGTCCCGTTTTATAAAAACTTCATTTCCGGTAGCCGGATCAATACCAGCCGAACGCACCAACATCAAAGCCGATTGTGAACGTCCTTCTGCATATTGCCGGTAAACATCCCCACTCTTCAATACATCTTCACTATTGGCTGTCTCGTT
>URJC01000230.1 GCA_900548135.1 uncultured Odoribacter sp.
TTCCCCTCCATATCCCCGACTATCACTCCTGGCAACTGCCGCTGTGCGATACCGTTGAAAAACAAAAAAATCAGTCCGATTATGAGAGTTCTCTTTTTCATATATTTCCGAATTCTAACTTTCCTTATAAGCAATACATTTCACCTTGCAGATCCCTTCCCTGGAAGATGCAGGAATCTCTTCAATCACGATATCATCGGAATTATCCTGTATACGGTATCCGACAATCCGCCCTCCCAAAGAAGCCGGCTTTTCCGGATCATAAAGTGCAATGTAGAACTCATCCTCGGGAGTCGCATACATCAGATACTGTTCATTCCATATTGCCGTAATGACCTCCGTAGTCTGTTGTCCGTCTTCCCCGATCATGTCTTTTCCAGCAAAGTCCAGCAACAACTTTCCTTTGCCCTTGGAACAATCGTATCCGTACAACCGACTTCCTACCGTATAGAAAATATAAGACTTATTCATACTAGAAGCATAGTATTCTGCTTTGTCGATCTCTGTTGCCTGGGTCATCTGCTGTCGGTTGTAAATCATTGAAAAACTCAAGTTGAAATTACCGGCATACTTATAACCGAACAAATAATAATCAGCAGGCGAGGAAGCTCCCGAACGCTTCAAAATCGTATAATTCGATACTTGAACATTTCTGGAATTTATGGTAGTAACAAAATCCAAGCCGGGATTCCAGGTATCGATTCCGGGTAAAGCGGGAATCGGTTCACAATAACCGTCTGGCCCAGAAGCGGAATTATATCCTCCCTGATAGACAAAACGCTTATTGTCATCATCGTAACACACGATAGCAGACATCATCCTGGCAGACAATTGCAAATTATAGCCGATCTTGTTTCCTATCCGGAACAATTCGTATTCTCCCTTATAATGATTGGACGGATTGCCAATCTTATTATATTGACCTACTATTCGGTCCCTGTCATAATACAAATTACCGTCAATCACTTCCACCCTGTACATCATTAACTGATTTGCATTCTGCAACACACAATTTCCCGCAGACGAAATATCCCAAAAACTATATTTCAAATGAGAGTTCTCTATAGGGATCAACTTGGCAGGATCCAATTTATAGGTTCCACTTTCTGTTCCAAGCTGTACGCTACTCTCAGTCAAACCAACAGGAGGAACAAACAAACAGGTCGGTTTCCGCAAAACCGGTAAACCGGATTCTTTCAAGACGTCCTTCATCAATACGGTATCGTTTCCCACAAAGGACAGCATATCAAGCTGTACCTCTCCGTTTTCATTCTCTCCCAGTAACAGCCACCCCTTCGAAAAAACGGTATTCAGAGACAAACCAGTCGAACGTGTCGTTACAACATTGGTGGTCTTATCCTTCACATGAAAATAAATTACATAATTCTGTTCCGGAAGATTCACCGGATAAACCAGATTCTTCTCGTGACCGATTTCCCACGTTCCCCCCAATCCAAACTGATCTCCGACAACCACCCAGCGGAATTCATAATTACCTGATTCCTGAATGATGGAATTATCTACCTGTGGTTCAATCCTCAGGGTATCTATAAAACTCTTAAGGACATAAGTAGTATCTGAAAATCCTGTTTCCCCGATTGTCACCTCATTGATGGCCTTATAATCATAATTTCCCAAGTCCTTATAACACGAACTAAATACGATTCCCACTAATAGTCCGCCAATCCCTAATATTCGATTTGTCTTCATACCTCTTCAATTTTAAATTCGACTTCCGGCAGTCATTTTCACCAAATCTCCGTTGTCATCCCGTTCGTCTTCATAAACCGTCTGACCGTCTTTTTCCTTTTCCTTTAAATATTTATCTAAGTTTTGCCCCATTATCTTTGCCTGACCATCATTAGCTGCCGTCAAGGCTGCAAAATCATCCCAGGCCATTTGAAACAGATCACACATAATGGAAAACTTTTTGACCGACCACGTTCCCCAATAATAGTCCGGCCAATATCCCGGTCTTTTCACTTCATTATCTATAGCAATGACATGACGAACCACATTCACGGAATCCTTAGGATCACCATACATATTTCCAAAAGGTTTCCACCAAACCAGAGGCAACGAAAAGTCGGCATTTTCCTGCAATTGTAACACCAGACAGACCACCAGATTTTCAATAGCCAATTTGTCTGTCCGGATAATCCGGCATGGAACCTCCACTTGCCGCTCATTCGCTTTTATACAGGGATTCAGTTCAATACCTTCATAATCTTCCCCTACTTTTGCCGTCGTTTCATCTTCAACAAGCCGAAGCGACACAAAACGGTCATAGTCTCTGACCTCTCCCATCACCCGGATACGGACCGGCAATACCGTATCGTTTCCCACAATAGATGCAAAGCTGACACGGGTGGTATCCACATATTCAAAAACTTCAGGATCCCCATAGCCAGAAACCGGACGCCGCTGCATCATAAAATACACTCCGCTTTTTCCCTCGTATTCCATCATTTCTGAATCGCAATTCCACATCGACAAGATGATAAACATCGATGTGATTATTTTCATTATAGATTTCATAATAATTTCTGCTTAAAATTAATAATTCGTTCCTCTGTGATCCTCCTCTTCCTGTGGAATACGGAACAGGTAATACTCCTTCTGCATCACGACATTCGTTTCATTTCCTGCCAAAACATTTCCCTGATTCTGCCGTTTGAAAAACCAGAATAACTGTCCTTCTCCAATAAACTCTCTCCGGTACTCCTTCTCGATCTCTTCCATGATATTCCCTTCTTCTCCCACACTGGCCACTTTTCTTGCATTCCTGAGTTGATTCAGGTATTGATACTTCAAGGTCTCCTCATCCAAGCATTCGGCAGCAATCAGATACATTTCTGAAATCCGCATCAAAGGCATAAGATACTGATATCCTTTTCCCTTGTCGTCTACCTCTTTGTATTTGATGAAAAACCGACGGTTTTCCTCCGTATCTTCGGGATTCGACATCATTTCCCACTGCCAGCCATACCTGATATCGTTGATGTCATTATTGTAAATCCAGTCTATGTAATCCTCGGTCGGCCGCAGTACCCTCGTTCCTGACAAATTATTCGAAAAAGCAGATTCATAGATTTGCTTACGCTTCAGATTATAAAGCCCAAACAAGATTTCCGATTGATAGATGCGGTCTTCATGATCTACATCGGTTGCAGCTTCTCTCGTTACAAACGGGAACCATTGCTGTTCCTCCTGAGTTTCCCGAATCACCTTCGTCGCATATTCCGATGCCAACGAAGTATTTCCCACATATACGGCCAGCCTAGCAATATAAGCCTGCACTGCATAATAATTCAAACGCAAAGAACGATATCGCATTGTATTTGGCAACCCGTTTCCAGCATCCGAAAACAGTGGTCCCTCTGTAATCACCGGATCGTGACCCGCCAACATTTGTTCTGCCGCCTTGAAATCCTTCAAAATGTAATCCTGCACCTGCTCTGCAGACAACATTTCCAACACCACCAAATCAGAAGAACGGGCATAGGGCATACACCGCTGTTCCGGGTCGATACCAAAAATCGGCCCCCAAATCCGAAATAATTCAAAATGCAGTAATCCCCGTAAAGCCAACGCTTCCCCCTTCACCACGTAATAACTTTCTTCATCCAATACCTGTCTGTCGGTCTCGCAATGTTCCAACAGGGTATTTATGTTATTGATCAGGAACCAAGCCTTTGCCCAAGTTGCCGACACAGCATTATTTTTCACTTCCGCATCAAACCTAGACAAATCATGATAAATATGATCTTTGTCCGAACAGTCATAATATTGGGCCAAAATATCTGCAGTACCATAAGTCAGCGTACTCCCATATAAAGAATTATCCAGCAATTCAACATATATTCCATTCAAAGCCGTCAGAAACCCTTCTTTGGTGCTGAATAGATCCTTTTCCATAATCCGATCTTCCGAACCGATATCTAACCAGTTTGAACAAGACAACTGACATATTACCCAAAAAGCCAAACAGCTATATTTTATCCATGCTTTCATAACCATCATATTTAAAATCTTAAACTCAAAGAAAAGGTCATACTACGGGCAAAAGGATATTCGATACCTCTTTCCTCCTTGAATGAAGAAATCCGGAATATCTCATTCATATATGCCCTTACCGTCAGGCCTTCTGCACCCAAATACTTCACCCAGCCAGCGGTCGTCTCATACCCAAGCGAAATAGACTCTCCTGAAAAAGTATTCTCCGTTACGATAAAACGAGAAGACATCGGAGTCGAGGTCTGATCCTGTATTGCCTTAAACTTTGCACGATCGCCGGGATTCTGCCAACGGTCGTACAATGCCCGGCGATCCTGATTACGAAACACCATTGCATCAGAAATATTTTCTACCTTGTCATACAAGGCTGACGCCATCACTTGCCCCCCTATCCGATAACGGAAATTCAGAGAAGCCGAAAAACCCTTGTAGTAGAAGGAGGTACCGATAATCCCTTCGACATCCGGTCGCGAACATCCAACGACCACCTCGTCATCCGCCGAATAGATAAAAGTCTGCTCTCCGTTCTTTTTCAAAAAAACCTCACGGCCCGTTGCCGGATCGATACCCAGCGAGGGTACAGCCCACATATCGTCAGGGCTAGCCCCATCATAATAACGTAACAGCGTTTTCGAACTTCCCTTTTCATTCAGGTATTCCAGTTTGTCACCAATCTCACGATATTCCGATTTGGAGGTCCGGAAATTAAAATTAATGGTCCAGTTCAGATCCGGTTTCTTAAGCACCACTGCGGCCAGACTCCCGTTCCAACCCCAAGACACCTGCCGCCCGAAATTGGTATAAATACTGGT
>URJC01000231.1 GCA_900548135.1 uncultured Odoribacter sp.
GACAGGTAATCGCTGAATACATAGGTCGTTCCGCTTCCGTCTGAGCGATAAACCGGCTGGATGATTTGATCAGGTAATGGGTTGCCTTCGTTGATTGTTTGTATGCGAACATCGTTCCAATGAGTGATCCTGCCCAGGAAAATATCGGCAACAATGTCCGGAGTGAGCCGCAGTTCTTTTATTTGCGGTAGATTATAAGCAAGTACTACAGCACCCATACAGGTTGGGATGTGGATGACGGTTGCCGGCATTTGTTGCAGTTCTGCATCTGAAAGATAAGCATCACTACCGCAGAAATCTACAATCTGGTCTTTCAGACTTCGGATTCCGCCACCACTTCCGATTCCTCCGTAGGTTACGGCGACACCTGTGGTGTCTTTATAAGTTTTGAAGGCCAGGTTATAATAAGGAAGGGGAAAAGTTGCCCCGGCAGCGGTGAGGACTACCTTATTTTGTGAGGTCTTACCTTTTTTGTTTGCATTGCTGCAGGCAACCAAACTAAGGGTCAAAAGAAGAAAAATAAATTTATCCATGTGTTTATGTATTTTTATAATGCAATATTACACAGGCTTTGCTACAGGTGTGTTACAATTTTGTTACAAGAATGTTACAGTTGAAAACAGGGATTTCTGGTTGGGAAATAGAGAACTCATATGAAGAATTTGTTACTTTTGCCGGGAGAATAAAGCTTAACAGGCAATGGACAATAGGAAAAAAGAAAAATTATTTATGCGGGATTTTTTCCGGAAAGTGGGAAAAGCGGTTTACGATTACAATTTGATAGAGGAAGGTGATAAAATACTGGTTGGGGTGTCCGGAGGAAAAGATTCGTTGGCCTTGCTGGAAGTGCTGGCTTTGCGTGCCCGTGATCCTAAACAAAAATATACGGTTGTGGCTGCCCATATTGCTGTTGAGAATGTGGCTTACGAGGTGGATGCTGACTATGTGCAAAGTTTTTGTGGACACTTGGGAGTGGAGTTGATACAACGGACAATCCGGACAGAAGTACAGGCAGGATCTGCTAAACCGGTTTGTTTTGTTTGTTCCTGGAACCGCCGGAAAACATTGTTTGAAATAGCAAAGGAACAGGGATGTAACAAACTTGCTCTTGGTCACCATCGGGATGATGCAGTAGAAAGTTTACTGATGAGCATGATGTTTAACGGTACAATTGCCAGTATGCCTCCCAAATTGGCCATGTTCGGCCATACTTTCACTTTAATACGTCCTTTGATTTATCTGACAAATGAAGATACGTTGCAATATGCTGCTTACCGGAATTTTAAGAAACAAAAAAAGAATTGCCCGTATGAACGTGCTACTAACCGGAATGCTGTCTCTGAGATCATCCGGCAAATGGAAACCCTCTCTCCTCACGTGAAAGGCAATCTCTTTGCTGCCATGAAAAACATCCAATCCGAATACTTGCCTTAGCTCATATAAAGAATAGCACAAAAGCCCCGTCCCCTTGTGTCATAATTGCTATTTTTTTTGCTACGCTCCTGATGTTGGGGGATGGATATTCTTTTGCATTTTTATTCGTCTTAATTATTAAAATAATGGTGTGATGAAATCAGGAACTAATGCAGTTGGTTTATGGATTGTTGGTGGAGTAACGGCTATGATCTTTTCTTTTTTATGGTGGAATATTCCGGATTTGGCTAATTCTCTTATGACTGTACCCCGGTTTGCTTTTTACCGGATGGTCACAATCGCAGTTTGTTGTTGTGGCTTGATGGCTTGTTTCATGCGTAGTCATTTTTCTTTTTCTCTGTTGGACTGGTCGGTTTTACTTTGGACTGGGTATGTCTGGACACGAAGTTTGATGGGGGATATGGTGGAATACCGGGTCCGGTTGATTGTGTTAACTGTAGTTTTGTATTTTGTATTTCGTTATTTAGTTTCGGTAAATCGTAGCGCCTTACGGGTGATATTAGCTGTGTTTATGGTATTTGTCATAATGGAAGGCGTTTACGGCTTTTGCCAATTGTATGGTTGGTCAGATCCGGGGCATGCTCTGTTTCGGTTAACCGGTTCTTTTTTCAATCCCGGTCCCTATGCTTGCTTTCTGGCGATCGGGCTTTGTGTTGCTTTTAGCCGGCTGTTGAAATGCAGGAAGATAAAATATTTTTTTTGTGGCCAATATCGCAAGAATATCCTTTTCTTAAGGATTGAATGGGTAGTGGCATGGACGTGTCTGGTAATAGCAATTTTGTTGTTACCGGCAACCATGAGCCGGAGTGCCTGGTTGGCTTCAGTTGGGGGATGTGGCGTGGTGGCATGGAGGGAGGGATATTTACCTGAAATAAAAAAACGGGTATCCTTTGTAATACCAAGGGGCAGGTGGAGGATTGCGGTGGGGTGTTTTATTTTGTTTCTTCTTTTGGCTGGGGTTTATGTTTTGAAAAAAGATTCTGCCGATGGGAGACTCTTAATTTGGAAAATATCCCTACTGGCAATGTGTGATCAGCCTGCCTTGGGAGTCGGGTTGGGTCATTTCGGCGGTATTTATGGAAATACCCAGGCAGCATGGTTTGCCTCAGGTAAAGCTACTTTTCAGGAAGAATATGTGGCTGATATTCCGGAATATGGTTTCAATGAATATTTACAAATGGGGGTTGAGTTAGGAGGGATCGGGTTGTCGTTATTTATGTTGGTACTGGTTATTGCATACAGGCATTTGTTTCATATCCGCGGGAAGGAAGGAGTAATTGGCGGATTGACCTGTTGGGGGATATTTGCCTGGTTTTCTTATCCATTAAGTGTGTTACCGTTGGTTGTAACCTTGGTTATGCTGTTAGCTTTGTCATCGCCCTCTGTTTCCTTACGTTCCCGGAAACTCAATTGGGAGGGCATAGCCCTTATTTGCATTTGTCTTTTACTTACAGTTGCCAATGTTCCCGGAGGGAAGGAATGGCGGGAGGCTTATGCTGCCTGGCGGGAGGAACAAACCTATTTTAATATGAAAATTTATGAGGGAACAGTAGATCATTATACCCGGCTTTATCCCTTATTGCGGGATGAACCCCGTTTTCTTTTTGAATATGGGCAGTGTCTGTGCAGGACGGGAAAGTACGATGTCAGTTCCCGGGTCTTGAAAGAGGCGGCTTTACTTAGCGGAGATCCTATGTTTTACAATATACTGGGAAAAAACGCACAAGCCTTGGGACGGTATGACGATGCGGCCGGTTATTTCCGGCATGCAGCCCGGATGGTCCCCAATCGGTTGTATCCTTTATATTTATTGGCTTTTTTTTATTTTTACACCGGACAAACAGAAAAAGCCTGTGAGGCAGCTTTTTTATTGTTGCAGAAAGAACCTAAGATCAAGTCTGATGCTGTCCGGGAGATGAAAAATGAAGTAAAGAAAAGATTGGAAAAAGTCAATACGGTGAAAAAATGAAGAATAGCATTTTTATTATTCTGATTTGTTGTCTGGGAGCTTGCCGGCCGATTCCGGATGAAGTTTCCGAAAGTCTGGAACTTGCTGGTCCGAATGGGAGAGAGTTGAAAAAAGTTTTGAGGCATTATAGCTGGAGTGCCCGTGATTCACTGAAGTTTAAGGCTGCCTGTTTTTTGATAGAGCATATGCGCTGGCATTATAGTGCAAAGCAAGTTGTAAATATAGATCCGCAATTTGAATCCTTATGTGGTGTGGCAGATTCGGCTTATCATGCTGTTTGGCTGGAATTAGGAGGACGTTTGGATTCTTTAAACCGTTGTGAAAAAATTTTGAAAAAGCGTTTAAAGTGGCTGACTGATTCCGTACGTAAATGTCAGTTCAGAAGATCTGAAGTCCGTTCCGGGGTATTTTCTGATCTGTTTTTTATGGATAGTGAATTTCTTATCGGGCATATCAATAATGCTTTTTGCCAATGGCAGCAATCTGTCTTTGCCCGGCATATTTCGTTTGATGAATTCTGTGAATACTTGTTGCCATATCGTTCATTACAAGGCTATCCGTTGACTGCTTCCGGAGAAGTATTGGCAGAAAAATACCGTATGTTTGTTTGCCGTGATACTGCAGAGTCTCTGGCTGAACATATCCGGCGTTATAACAGGCGTATTGCTGCGGGGAGAAACTTGTTGGGATGGCGTAAAATCAAGGATTTTGGGATTTATAACCTTTCCTTCCGGGGACACGATTGCATAGATGTTGCCGTATGGGGAGCGGATATCCTGCGTGCGTGCGGTATTCCTGTGAAAGTGGAGTATTGTGATGCTTATCGTAGTTATGCCGGACGGCATTTTTACTGTGTTGCTCTGGATACGGCAGGGAGATGGGAAGGGGTTAATGCAGAAATAGAAGTTCCGTTACCATATCAGTGGAACATAGGTTCGATGATGAATGTATATCGTTTTTGCTATGGGGCACAAAAAGATTCTCCTTATTTCTTGCGGAACAAGGAGGAGTATCTCCCTGCCCTTTTTGCAACGCCTTGTATACGGGAAGTAACTGCGGAAAGGGCTGACGTGGCTGAAGTGTGTTTGCCTTTTCCGGTAAAGTCGTCTAATCGTTTGGCTTATCTGGCAGCTTTTCAGGCCCGGGGAGAGTTGGCGCCTGTTACCTGGGGAGTAATTGATTCTGTTCGTCAGGAAGTGCATTTTGCCAATACCATGCTACGACGGTTGTATTTTCCGGTTTACTATGAAGGCAAGGAACTCCGTTCTTTTGGTTCACCTTTTTACGTTGTCCGGGATACTACCGTAGCTGAAGGTTTTCGGGTACAGGTGTTTCAGACGGATACGCTGGATAAAAAAGATGTGCTGCTGACCCGGAAATTTTCCCGTAAACCTAAGATGGTCAG
>URJC01000232.1 GCA_900548135.1 uncultured Odoribacter sp.
AAACCTCTACAGTACGAGCCATTCGTTTCGGAGTAAATTGGACATATTCAAGAACATCTGCAACCGTTTCTCCTTCTATAATTTTATCTATAACATATTCCCCGTTCTTCACTTTAATATGCACAGCATTGGTATCCCCAAATAAATTATGCAAATCTCCCAGAATCTCCTGATAAGCTCCCACAAGAAATACTCCAAAATAATAAGGTTCTTTATTATTCAATTCATGAACAGGTAAATGATATGAAAAATTCCGGGTGGAAATAAAATTATTAATCTTACCATCTGAATCACAGGTTATATCCTGAATTGTCGCAGACTTTGTCGGTTGCTCATTCAAACGGCTGATAGGCATAATCGGAAAAATTTGATCAATTGCCCAGGAATCAGGTAAAGATTGGAATAACGAAAAATTACAGAAATATTTATCCGGCAACATTTTCGCAATCTTTTTCAATTCATCAGGCGCATGCTTAGTTGCCTCCGCCATCTCATATACTTCACGAGCTACAGACCAAAACAAACGTTCCACTTGCGCCCGCGTCCGCAAGTTGATTAACCCCAGATTAAATAAATTCAAAGCATCTTCACGGCATTGTAAAGCATCATGCCAAGTCTCCAATAAGCGAGGCTGATTCAGATTTTCCCACAAATCATAAAGTTCTTTCACCAACTCATGGGCATCCTCACTCAGTTCTTCGTTTTCATCAAAAGCCGGTAAACTGGTACTAGCCAAAGCCTCAAAAACCAAAACAGAATGATGGGCTGTCAGAGAACGTCCGGATTCCGTAATAATATTGGGTTGTGGCAAACCATTCTTCTCACAGGCATCGACAATCGAAGAAACTGCATCATTCACATACTCCTGAATAGAATAGTTCATACTATTGGAAGTTGCTGAACGAGTTCCATCATAATCTACTCCCAAACCACCACCTATATCTACAAAATTAATATTATACCCCATCCGTTTCAGTTCCACATAAAATTGCGATGCCTCTTTTAAAGCTGTTTTGATCCGACGGATATTCGTTACCTGGCTACCTATATGAAAATGAATCAACTGTAAGCAATCTGACATTTTATTCTTCTCCAAAATCTCCAATGCATCCAGTAATTCACTCGAATTTACGCCGAATTTACTAACATCTCCTCCTGATTCTTCCCATTTACCACTACCTGAGCTAGCCAATTTGATACGAATACCTATATTAGGCTTGACATTCATTTTTTTCGCCAAACGGGCAATTGTCTTTAATTCCATCAACTTTTCGACTACCAAAAAAATCCGTTTTCCCATTTTTTGTGCCAAAAGAGCCAACTCAATATAGCTTTCATCCTTATAGCCATTACAAATAATCATGGCATCATCATCGATATCAATCGACAACACGGCATGTAATTCAGGCTTTGAACCCGCTTCCAAACCAATGTTAAATTTGTTTCCATGGCTCACGATTTCTTCTACTACCGGCCTCATTTGATTTACCTTAATCGGATAAATAATAAAATTTTTAGCTGAGTATCCATATTCCTGTGCTGCCGCTTCGAAACAATTAGAAATTTTTTCTATCCGGTTATCCAAAATATCTGGGAACCGTAAAAGTACCGGGGCTTCCACATCACGTACCTGCAATTCCTCCATCAATTCTTTCAAATCAATTGAAGGTCCTTCCGTTCTGGGTGTTACAGCAACATGCCCTTTTTCGTTGATCGAAAAATAGTTCAGCCCCCAACCGTTGATATTGTACAGTTCTGCTGAATCGTCAATACTCCATTTTCTCATTTCTATGCGTTGATATCGATAATATTAAGATTTTAAAATATGTGCAAATCTAAGTGAATTAATTGACAATTAAAAGGTGTGGATTAAAATAGTTTCAATTTTAATACCCAGATAGTTACAACGTTAAATCAAAGTTCCGACTCAGTACAAACAGAGTTATTTTTGAAAATTAGGCTTACTTATTTCATACAGATGTGACTTAAACCTTGTTTCGTCCATAAATGTAAAGCAATACTCCTTCTTTTATGGTATCTATTACTTCTTCGCTAATCCCGGGAGGCAAAGCAGGACACCCTAAACTGCGTCCAAGCCGGTCTTGTTCCCGCAAAACGTGCGGATCTGCATAAGTAGCTCCATGAATTACAATAGCACGCTCACGGGCCTTATCATTGATTCCCTTTTCCAATCCATCCAATAACAAAGAATAACCATTCTTTCCAAAATAAGTTCCTCCCGTCCGGAAAAACCCCAACGAACTTTTATATGACCCCGGCTGATTAGAGAAAGAAACCGCATAATTCTTCCCGCTTTTCCGTCCATGAGCAACATGCGATTTAAATAATACCTGCTCATGTTTCAAATCAACAACACAAAACCTTTGTTCCGTTGACGGTTTTGTAAAATCGATCAGTACCAACATTTCTTTTTCCCCTATTCCATATTTTGCATATCCTGTCAGTGCTTGTTGAAATGCCTGAAAACTAATCACATCTGACAATTTTAAGTGATCATACAATCGACGACTTTCAATTTTCACCACCTCCGGTAAATACGCATTTGCCTTAACCTCACCGAGATAACAACAAATTGTAGCAATAAGCCAATAAATTTTTTTCATTTTTTATCAATCAAACACGATTACTAAAGCTTCTCCAACAGGAGCCCAGTCAAAAACAAACTTTGCGTGTGAAGTTGCATTCCTCACACACATGTGAGAACGGGGAACTGTCCCTAACGACCAACTGTATTCATATATAGTTTTATCCGGATAAGCTACCGGAACTCCATGCAGATATGCCCCTCCCGAAAAACGGGTTGCCCAGGGAGCATAACCCGCAACCTCACTATTTCCATCATGCAAATAATACATCTTTTTCAATTTTCCACGCACAACATAAATTCCAACTGGCGTTTCCCAATGAAAAGGAGGTCGTTTAACCCCCGTCGTCACCGGATTCATGCTCCGGATAAACCATGCCGTATCTCCTTGTTCCACAGTTACAACATTCTGATTGCTACGGTCAACAAATATCAACTTTCGGAAATCAGCTCCCCCCAATCGATCCACATATTTTGCCGGTACGATCCATTCACCTTTAAAGGCGGCCATCCGCACCCATAAATAACCGGCAGAATCGCGGTCTATTGCAACCAGAGCCCCATCCCGTCCATAACATTCAGGAACTGTCAATTTATTTTCAACATATAAAGGAACCGACTGATTGCGGCGTACTTCATACTTATCCTGCACTTCACGATAATGTATATCCTGTTGGGCAGAATCTGCCATAGGCGCCCATCCATTCCGGTTACGGTAATTATTTAAAGCCCCAAATTCATGTACGTCATTTTCAAAAGCAACCAATGAATCTATCTGCATAATTATTTTATTCCACTGAAATCCCCGTACCTTCTCCCCATATTTATATGTATCATTCAATGTATGCTGATCATAAAGAAGATTTTTATTTAACTTTACTCCCTCTGTCAAAAAAGCAACTATCAACAAAATAAGCCCCAAAATCCAAATTTCCTTCTTCATTGCCGATTAATTTTGAGAAGGATACGTTAAAAACAGATATTTGTTAACTTATAATGCACTACAATAAACAAAAATACAAGAATCAGACAAAAACAAGCAAAGACTTGGAATTATTTGAGGAAGTTTCACATTTGAAAAGGTTATTACTAAATTCCTGTAAACAATAGTAATCAATAGATTACAGATAAATCATTCAGTCGCCAAAACCACAACACCCCATTTACTCATGTTCTCCGTGAGTGAGCAAACAAAAAACGCACTGATAATCAGTGCGTCCTGTTTCTGGTCGAGATGACTGGACTTGAACCAGCGGCCTCCACGTCCCGAACGTGGCGCGCTACCAACTGCGCTACATCTCGTTTGCGGTTGCAAATGTAATAAAAGTATCAACAAAAAGTAGTATATTTGTTGAAAAATTTTTCAATCTAATTTTTCCAATATGGATTCAATCAAAGTCGCAAGACTGATACAAAGAGACTTGAGTGAAATGTTCCAACATGAATGTAAGGAATATGCTATTGGTGCCATGTTATCGATTACTACGGTCAGAGTTAGCCCGGATCTCTCTTACGCTAAAATTTATGTGAGTATCTTTCCCTCTGACCGGATAGAATCCGTCATGAAAAGTCTGGAAGAACACAATAAAACCATCCGCTTCACCTTAGGAAAAAAGGTCGGAAAACAAATGCGTATTATTCCGGAACTTCGTTTTTTTGTTGATGATAGTCTGGACTACATTGATAAAATCGACGAACTACTAAAATAATGCAACTTCCTCTTTTTATAGCACAACGTTATCTGTTTTCAAAAAAAAAGCAGAATGCCATTAACATTATTTCAGCTATCAGCATTGTAGGAGTTACCATTGGTACTACTGCTTTGATTGTCGTTTTATCTGTATTTAATGGCATGGATTTGTTATTACAAAAAAGTACAGATAGTTTTACTTCGGACATTGTTGTTTCTCCCAGTACAGGTAAGTTTGTACATTTTGATTCCAGTTTTTATAACTTACTGTCTGCCCATCCCTCTATTGTTTCCTACAACAACATCATCGAAGAAAAAGCAATCGCGACCTATGGAAATAAACCTATGCCGGTCATTGTTAAAGGAGTAGACGAAACCTATGCCCAAAATACTCATTTCCAGAATAACATTCTGGAAGGTGAATTTGAATTAAAAAACGAAGATACTTATAAAGCTGTCATCGG
>URJC01000233.1 GCA_900548135.1 uncultured Odoribacter sp.
GTGGAAGCCCGCATCGATACTTTTCTGGTAAAACACCCCTATTTGCAACGTGCTGAAGTACCGGCGGAAATGGTAACGGCAAGTGGTAGCGGACTTGACCCCGAGATCTCTAAAATGGGTGCCTATGTACAGATTAAACGGGTGGCTGCTGCCCGAGGATTATCTGAAGAGCAGGTTAAAGTTATTGTCGATGAACAGGTAAAAGGTCCTTTTTTAGGGCTTTTTGGTCCTGGAGACCGGGTAAATGTACTTAAATTGAATGTAGCGTTGGATGAAGCCCGGAAAACAGCAGAAAACCGGTAAATGAAAATGGAAATAAGCAGTCTCCGGACTGCATAAATAGACAAATGTTTGTGACTGGAATAAAAGAAACTGAACGATGAAAAATTTATTGAAGAAGGCTGTGATATTCGCAGTTGCCGGAATAATGGCGTTGAGTGTTGAAGCTCAGGAAGAAAAAGGAGTACAATTTACTGTAAGTGGAGATTTTGTGAGTTCTTATGTATGGCGTGGTATTTATCAGGGGGCACAGGCTTGTGTGCAGCCGGCTCTGGGAGTGGGGCTCGGTGGATTTTCTTTGACGGCCTGGGGGTCTACGAGTCTTGCTGATGTTGAGGCGGGGCATAAAGAATTGGATTTGACGGCCGCTTATTCTGTGGGGGGATTTACCTTTCAGATTGCCGATCTTTGGTGGGGAGGGCAAGGAAATAACCGTTATTTCCATTATGGGAATAAGGATACAGACCATCATTTTGAAGCAGGTGTATCTTATGCTTTACCTTGTGAAAAGTTTCCTTTGAGTATGGCTTGGTATACGGTATTTGCCGGTGACGATGAAAATGCCGATGGTAAGCGGCAGTATTCATCTTATGCCGAATTCAATTATCCTTTTTCTGTGAAAGGTATCGCTTTGAATGCGACCTTAGGGTTGGTACCTTATAAATCGATGAGTGCCGGCCTGGGATATATGACGGATGGATTCGCTATCACCAATATTGCCTTAAAAGCAACTAAAGAAATCCGATTGAGCTCTTCTTTTTCACTGCCGCTCTATGCGCAGGTGATTTGTAATCCCAAAATGGAAGATGCTCATTTGGTACTGGGATTCACACTTCGGTGATTGAATGACTAGGTTAATAGCGCTGCAGTTGTTCCCCGGGAGGTATGGAGGATCGCAAGGTCATGCCCAAACCGACGGGACAACTGCTTTTTGTAAAATAGTGACGGCTATTCCGGTTACAGAAGATCCGGACAAGAAGACAAAGAACCCGGTAAAGATAGGATTCCCCATAATCGTGATATACGAAGGTGCGTAAATGTGTCGTAATTGCTGGTTGATAACGGTAAATAGCCCAACGATAAAATATAAAAACAACATGAGAATGAAAGGGGCCATGACTGAAGTCTTTTCCGGCGTCGGGTTCATCGTATACTTTTTTCTGTTATAACGGGAAATACATAGAAAAGTGTCGGGGAGAACCGGATTTTGATAATTTTATTACTTTTACACTCAGGTAAAATTGTATTTTATGAGAATATTCAGAATAGTTTTGCTCGGATTGGCCATGGCTTTATTTGCTATAAATTTCTGGGCTATCGATTATCAGGATTTATGGGGAAAAAACAGCATGTGGGCCTACCTCCGTATATTGGCTGCTTTCATTATCGTTATTTTCGTACTACGGATGGTCAAACGGGATATAAAGAATAAAGAAAGATAGGATAATTTTCATTTTGGGAAATGTTTTTTCAAAATGAAAGGGTCTGTAAGATTGTTGTCCGGATGTTTGTCGGTTTAGTGGGTTGATATTCATTGCGATAGTTGCTGCTCGCGTTTTGTGGCACAGATTTGGTTAGAAATTTATTATCAGGAACCGTGTCCAATGGAAAAAGAAGAAAGTGTACAACATTTTTTAGATTTAATCAAACAGTCCCGGCGGGGAAAGTTTAAGGTTTATATCGGTATGATAGCCGGAGTTGGCAAGACTTTTCGGATGCTTCAGGAGGCTCACCAGTTGCTCGATAGTGGGGTGGATGTACAAGTGGGGTATGTCGAGACTCACGGCCGGACCGCTACCGAAGCCTTACTACAGGGATTGCCTGTCATTCCCCGGGCGAAGATTTTTTACAAGGGGAAAGAATTGGAAGAGATGGATTTGCAGGCTATCTTGCATTTACATCCCGAAATCGTAATTGTCGATGAATTGGCCCATACCAATGTTGAAGGAAGTAAACACGAAAAGCGGTGGCAAGATGTTTTCGAATTGCTGGATGCAGGGATCAATGTCATCAGTGCAGTCAATATCCAGCATATCGAGAGTTTGAATGAAGAGGTCAAAGCCATCGCCGGCATTGAAGTAAAAGAACGGATTCCCGATAGCGTACTCGAACAAGCCGATGAGGTGGTTAATATCGATCTGACGGCCGATGAATTGGTAAACCGATTGAAAGCCGGTCATATTTATAAACCGGAGAAAATCCAAATGGCCTTGGACCATTTTTTTAAATCCGAAAATATACTTCAATTACGTGAGTTGGCCTTAAAAGAGGTGGCTTTGCGTGTAGAGAAAAAAGTGGAAAATGAGGTGGTGGAAAATGTGGGAATCCGGCATGAGAAATTTTTGGCTTGTATCAGTAGTGCTGAGAAAACACCGAGGCGGATTATCCGAAAGACTGCCCGCTTGGCTACCCGTTATAATGCCGGTTTTGCCGTACTTTACATACAGACTTCCCGGGAGGCTCCCGACCGTATTCCCCTGGCCAATCAGCGTTATCTGATCAATCATTTTAAGTTGGCTACCGATCTGCGCGGTGAAGTGATTCAGGTACAATCGGATCATGTCGTCGATAGCATTATCGATGTCTGCCGTAAATATCAGATCAGCACTGTATGTGTGGGAAAACCCGCATTTAGATGGACTTCTTTGCTGAAATCAGTCATACATTACCGTAAACTGTTGAACGGTTTGGCCCGGTTGAACATCGATCTGATTATTTTAGCTCAAAATAGAAGATATGAAAATTAAAACTAAGCTTACCTATGGGATTGGCATCCTGTTTATTCTGATTTTGATGTTGGGAGTAGTGGCCGGAAAGTACATTACCGATATGTCGACGGATACCAGGAATATTCTGGCGGATAATTATCAGTCGTTGAGCTATGCGCGCCAGATGTTGTATTCTTTGGAGAATATAGGTAAAGATACGGCGGCGGTAAATGTGTTTATCGATAATCTCCGGAAACAGCAGAATAATATTACCGAGAAAGACGAAGCCGAAGTGACGACCCGTTTGATGATGCATTTCGAACAGTTTAAGAAAGATACCGGCCAGCTGGTGGTCAGGCAGTTGCGGCAGGACTTGAACGATATTATACAAGTCAATATGCACTCTATTTACCATAAGAGTGAGATTGCCGGACGTACAGCTGCCAATGCTTTGTTGTGGATTTATGTCGTGGGCATCGTTTGTGTGGTGATCGCTTTAGGGATTCTAATGGTTTTCCCGGGGTCTATCACTCGTCCTATCCGGGAATTGATGGATGGGATTGTGGAGATTTCTAACCGCAATTACGATAAACGGTTACATTTTAAAGATACCCGGGAATTTGAAGAAGTGGCGACTTCATTTAATAATATGGCTGCTAAATTGTCCGAATACCGGCAAAGTATACTGGCGGATATTCTCACGGCTAAAAAATATGTCGAAGGGATTGTCAATAGTATTCATGAGCCTATCCTGGGGTTGGATGAACAACGGAAAATATTGTTCGCCAACGACGAAGCTTTGTCGGTGCTGAATCTGAAACGGGAAGATGTGATCGGGAAAGCTGCTGCCGAATTGGCCCTGAAAAATGATTTGTTGCGCCGTTTGGTCCGGGAATTGGTGACTCCTGCAGATTCCCGCGAACCGCTTAAAATTTATGCAGATAATAAAGAAAGTTATTTTCAGGCACAATATATTCCGATACAAACTACCGACCCCGGGGAACAGAACGTACATTTCGGGGGAAATGTGATTTGGCTGAAAAACATTACGGAGTTTAAAGAACTGGATACTGCAAAGACGACTTTTATTTCTACGATATCGCATGAGTTGAAAACGCCTATTTCGGCTATATTGATGAGCCTGAAATTACTGGAAGACCGGCGGATCGGTGATCTGAACGAAGAACAACGGGCTTTGGCCTTGAGTATTCAGGAAAATAGCGATCGTTTGTTGAATATTGCGGGTGAATTGCTGAAGATGACACAGGTGGAAACCGGCAAATTGCAGCTGAATCCTAAAGTGACCAAGCCGATAGAGTTGATCACTTATGCAGTCAATGCCACCCGTGTCCTGGCTGACCGGTTTAAATGTAATATCGAAGTGGACTATCCTGAAGAAAAAGTTCCGAAACTTTTTGTAGATAGTGAAAAGATTGCTTGGGTGGTGACTAACCTGTTGTCGAATGCCATCCATTATTCGCCTGAAAATTCGCGGGTGATCATCGGAGTTGTCCGGCAGGCACACCAGATCGAAATATATGTGCAGGATTTCGGAAAAGGAATAGATCCCCGCTATCATCAAAGTATTTTCGATCGGTATTTCCGTGTCCCAGGCACAAAAGTGCAGGGGAGTGGTTTAGGCCTGGCTATTTCGAAAGACTTTGTCGAAGCTCATGGCGGCACCATTCGCGTAGAGAGTGAAGTCGGTAAAGGAAGCCGCTTTACCATCTCTTTTCCTATCCGGTAAACTGGAAACCAACGGGAACAAAG
>URJC01000234.1 GCA_900548135.1 uncultured Odoribacter sp.
ATTGAAAGCAAAGGTAGCCCCATCCGCAGTGACTTCCTGCAGGTAAGGCCCATGATCGATGGCAAAAGGCGTAACGGCTGAAGTATCACTGCCCGTCCGCAGCATAATATTTCCTTTCGCTTCATCAAAAGCATATCCGGCCTCAGTAAACAACAGACGGGGGTGTTTCAGCAGACAGTTCTGCCGCCCCGACGCATGACAAACAAAAAACAACATGAACAGGAAGATCACAGTTCTGCCCATATAATGGGCTGAAAGAATTTTTTTATTCATAATAATAACGGTTTGATTAAGCTCCTAATGTTACACGCCTCACCTATACCCCTCATCATTTTATACAAAAATAACCATATTCAACTGACAATAGGGTTATATTTTATTCATTTTAAGAGCGACTTTTGTGCAAAGTGTAAAGATTTAAACCATATCGTCACCAGCCATACCAAGTATTCATTTCCGGCAATTAACACTTTTCCTTTACACGATTTTACCCCTATTTTGTACAAATATACACCTGAATTACCCTTATTCAATCCCTTAACAGAACAGATTCAACAAAACATCAGGGAACAATAATCCGGAATAAGAAAAGTCAGATAAAAGAAGGTTTCCCAAACAGAAAAAATAAACCAGGCACTCTCTCACCTCCAACGATCAATATGTTAAAAAAAGGAGGATACACGTTTTCTCCCTTACAAAATCAGTTATATCCCCCATCAACAACTCCATTCAGACTATTTTTGTATCAGGACTTTTAAAACATTAACCAATAAAAAATATGAATATGATAAAAAAAAACTTAGGCTTAGCCACCACTCTCCTGCTCGCCTGTTCAATAGGTCACGTACAAGCACAAAATTCTGAAAAGGATTTTATCAGAGAGAATATGGAATTTGCAGCCAAGCAGTACAACCTAATGCTAAAAACTCCGAGTAAAGAAAAAGCGGTGATGCCCCACAGCATGACCAAAGAAGGCAAACCTGCCAAAGCCAGCATTTATATGTGGACAGCCGGATTCTTCCCTGGAAGCTTATGGTACATATCCGATTTTCTCAGCGACAAGGCACTGCAAGACTCTGCATTAGTCTACACCCAAAAGATGGAACCCTGTAAGAGTTTTACCGACAATCACGATATCGGTTTCATGATGTACTGCAGCTACGGTAATGCCAACCGCTTTGCACCCAAAACCGAATATAAGGACATTCTGATCGAATCGGCCAAATCTCTCTGTACCCGCTTTCGCCCCAATGCAGGCGTCATCCAATCCTGGAACGGTTTCCGCTCCTGGCACGGCGACAAGGTCTATGACTTTCCTGTCATCATCGACAATATGATGAATCTGGAACTGCTATATTATGCCAGCAAAGTGACAGGCGACGCCAGTTTCAGCCAGGTAGCCACCTCGCATGCCGAAAAAGTAATGAAAAACCAGGTCCGCAAAGACTATAGCTGTTTCCACATCATCTATTACGACAAGGAAACCGGCAAACCCATCAAAGGAGAAACCTCACAAGGTTATTCCGACAATTCTACATGGTCCAGAGGTCAGGCCTGGGGTATCTACGGTTTCACTATGGTCTATCGTGAAACCCGCGACAAACGCTTCTTAAAAGTAGCAGAAGGCATGGCCGATTTCTATTTGGACCACCCCAATCTACCTTCAGACAAAGTTGCCTGGTGGGATTTCAATGCCTACCAGAACGGTTACACCCCGGGTATACGCTCCAAAGCCAATATCACAGTGACCAACTACCGGGATGCTTCTGCAGCAGCTTGCGTGGCCTCTGCTTTATTAGAATTAAGCACTTACACCAAAGGAGCCAAGAGTTCAAAATACAGGGAAGGGGCCATACAAATCTTACACTCACTGGCCAGCCCTGCTTACCGTGCCAAATTGGGCGAAAATGCGGACTTTATCCTGATGCACAGCGTTGGGGCTATACCCCACGGAGGCGAAATCGACGTACCTCTGACGTATGCCGACTACTATTTTATAGAAGCTCTCCACCGTTACAACAGATTGCTGAACAATGAACCACTTTTCTAAACCTGTATGAAATAAAACAATGAAACCATTGAAATGCTTCTGTATACTATTCCTGGCCATCATGCTGGCACCAACAACTGTACTGCAAGCCAAGAATAAAAAAGACAAGACCGATTCAAAACAAGCTATCCAAACCACAGGCACCCAGGACCGTGCGACGTGGGTGAAACTGATGTGGAAAATTGCCTATCCGGTTGTCCACAATCTGGCCGAGAATACACTCCGTCAGAATATGCCGGTAGAATCACCCAATGGAAATCCCAAAGGCTATGATCAAATCACCCATCTGGAAGCCGTAGGCCGCACCCTGGCTGGCATAGCACCCTGGCTGGCCTTAGCCGACGACGACACTGAAGAAGGCAAACTACGTAAGCAAATGCGCCAGGAGGTGCTGAAAGGCCTGAAAAACGCCGTGGATCCGGCCTCTCCTGACAAATTGAATTTCACGGCACAGGCACAACCCATCGTGGATGCGGCCTATTTGGTGCATGCCTTCCTGCGTGCCCCCAAAGCATTGTGGGAGCCGCTGGACGAAGTGACCAAACAACGTTACATCGAATCATTGAAAGCCCTCCGCAATCGTACGGGAGCTTACAACAATTGGCTGATCTTTACCGGATTGAACGAATCTTTCATTGCCTGGGCAGGTGGAGAATGCGATCCCTTCCGTTTGAAAATTGCCCGCAATAAAATCAGAGAATGGTATGTCGGGGATGGCTGGTACAGTGATGGCCCCAGTTTCAGTATGGACTACTATAATTCCTATGTGCTGAACCCGATGTATGTTGCCATGCTCGAAACCATGGTGTTAACCAAAAGAGCCGGACAGAAAGAGTTGGACCAGGCCCTGCAGCGCATGATCCGCCACGCCGAATTTTGCGAGCGTATCATAGGGCCGGACGGTACCTATCCTGCATTCGGCCGTTCAGTGACTTATCGTTCTGCCGCTTTCCAGTCTCTGGCAGATGTCGCGTTGCGTGAGAAACTACCTGCACACCTGAAACCTGCACAAGTGCGTTGTGCCCTGACCGCCGTACATCGCAACCTCTACGAGGGCGATCAAAACTTCGATCAGAATGGCTGGTTAGTACTTGGCTTCAACGGCCACCAACCTGAAGCTGCCGACGGGTATACTTCTACCGGCAGCCTTTACATGGCCACCCTTAGTTTTCTTCCCCTAGGTCTGCCTGCCGACAATCCTTTCTGGACAGAAGCACCCGAAAACTGGACCTCCAGAAAAGCCTGGCAAGGCGAATATCTTCGCAAAGATTACAAAGTAGAATATTAATACGAAACGGGAATACCCTATCTATAGAGAACATTCATTCCCGGGATGAAACACCAGAAACATCCATCCCGGGAATATAATTACCTTTTCTCGTACCAATCGACAAAAGCCTTATTCACCAAGCGATTACCTCCGGGCGTAGGATAATTACCTGAAAAATACCAATCTCCCTGATGGGCGGGACAAGCCCGATGCAAATTTTCAATCGTCTGATAAACCACCCTGATTTCAGAAGGACAACCCTCAGGCGTAATCATTCCGGCTATCTTTGCTGAAATCTCCTCGTCGGTAAACGGGGCATAGATTTCCTTCACATAATTGACAATTTCTTCTTTCGGACGCCCCACCTGAGCTTTACTTTTGGCATACACTTCATCAATGACCTCTGACATGCCTCTTTCTTGCAGCAAAGTAATGGCAGCATGGAAGGCAATAAACTCACTCATCCTGGACATATCAATACCGTAACAATCCGGATAACGGATCTGGGGCGAAGAAGATACAATAACAATCTGACGGGGCTTCTGCCGGCACAATATTTTGATGATACTTTGCCGTAAAGTAGTCCCTCTCACAATGCTATCATCGATGACCACAATAGAGTCCATTCCTTCGCGCACTGTCCCGTAAGTCGTATCGTATACATGAGCAGCCAGGTCGTTCCGGTTATTTCCCTCGGCAATGAAAGTACGCAATTTAATATCCTTTATCGCCAGCTTTTCAGTCCGCACCTGTTTGGAGAGGATCTCCCGGATCTGTTTGTCCGTGAGCTGATCTTTTCTCTCACAGATCATTTCACTTTTTCGCTGATCCAGCCAGGTCTCCAATCCCTGCATCATTCCATAATAGGCAATCTCGGCCGTATTGGGAATAAAAGAGAAAATAGTATGCTCCAGGTCATAGTTCACACTTTTCAGAATTGCATCGGTCAACAAACGTCCCAGTTCCTTACGTTCCCGGTAAATATCACAATCGCTCCCCCTTGAAAAGTAAATCCGTTCAAACGAACAGGGAGTGACAGAATCAGCCAGATGGATTGGCGTCAGCTTCATTTTTCCATTCCGTTTCACCACAATACTCTGCCCCGGCAACAGTTCATGTACCTCAGCAAGCGGCAAATCGAAAACCGTCTGGATCACAGGACGCTCAGAAGCGACCACCACCACTTCGTCACTGGCATACCAAAAGGCCGGCCTTATTCCGTGCGGATCACGAAAAGCAAACATATCCCCATTTCCAATCAAACCAGTTATCACATACCCTCCGTCCCATAGGTCAGAAGCCTCACGCAAGATATTTTCGATGTCAATATTCTTCTCTATCGCTTCATTCATCGCCTGTCCGCTCAACCCGGCTGTTTTAAACTTCCGGTACAACCGTTCCACCTCATAGTCCAGCAAATACCCCAACTGCT
>URJC01000235.1 GCA_900548135.1 uncultured Odoribacter sp.
AGGGGAGGAGATTATTTTTGCTGTTTATGCAAGGCTGTAAATAATATATTCCAACACAAACGGCAATATATTTGTTTTTCCGTGGGCTGCTCCGGACTGTCTTTAATTTCTTATACGGAAAAGCAACCGGCTTTTCTTGGGTCGCCGGGCAGTTTTGCAGGGTATCGCGGATTAAAAGTGAGCAGTTGATCCGGGAGATCGGCAATGGTGATAATCTGGCTTTGATTTCCACCCATAGAATGGGTAAAAGCGGACTTATAGAATATTGTTTCGGAAATGAGTCTATAGTCGTCCATACTATACTTTTTGTGGATATCTATGCAACAGTTTCGTTGCGGGATTTCGTTTTTCTACTGAGTAAGGTGATACTGGAAGGTTTAAAGCCAAGGGGGAAAAGAGCCTTTTTTATTTTACGGGCAGTCAGTGGCATGTCATGGGAATATGTTCCTGAGTGCTTGCCCACCTGTATCTGGGAAGCATGGCTTTGCCTGAATACACGGCTTTGGCTATCCGGCATTTTGAACAGGGAGGAAAAACAATTGTGCCGGAAGGGGTGGAATTGATCTGCCGGCAATTCGAAGGAGTCACCTGGTATCTGCAAAAGATGCTAAATGTTTTATACAGTTCAACTCCTCCGGGAGGGAATTGTACGCGGGATATGATTCCTGCGGCCCTCGACAGTGTAATGGATTCTTTTAAATATACACCTATCTGGAAATGTTGTACCGGATGACTGAAAAGCAAAAAGAATTGCTGATTGCTCTGGCTAAGGAAGGCAAGATCCGTGTCGTCACTTCCGGCAAGTTTGTCCGAAACTACCGTCTACCCTCTCCAAGCTCCGTACAAGCTGCCCTGCGTGGCCTGCCCGAAAAGGATTTTATCACGCAGGGACAGGGCGTATATCAGGTATACGACCGCTTTTTCGGAATCTGGCTGAGGGAAAGTTTTTTTAATATATTATATTGGTAAAAGATGAATCAAAGTAATAATTTTGAAAATTATATTATCTATCTTTGAAAATGGAACCAAAACAGAGTTGATTATTATGAAAGAATTTAGTACGATCACTCGTGAGCATATTTTACAAGCTATTCAAAAAATTCAGGAAGAAGGAGTACCTAATCATGCACAGTCGTCGATCCGGTAACATGTAATTCATTGGCGGTTTCAGGTATGGTCTTATGTTCGGCACATGCTTTAGCAATACTTGTTTCTGTTTTTCCGGCAGCTCGCCCAAGAACTTCTGTAACCTGTACTGCAATGCTTTGTCAGCTTTTTCTTCGGCCATATTTGTAAAGAGTAACACCTCTACTATCTTTTTCTGATAATCGCCTTGAAACTTCTGCGAACGAATATGTTTCAGGCAATTGATTTTGCCTATGGTCAGCAGGTAAGCGACGACACTATAGCGATCGTTATATTGTTTCAGATGGGTCCATTGCACGAAAAAGGCATGCTGCATCAGATTCTCCGCTGTATACATCGCGTATGGTATACTGTTGCAGATTTGGAAAGTATTCTACATATACCCAATGGAATGCCTTCTTATCATCTGTCCTGTTCCTACCCCCTGTTCCTGAATGTTGATCTCCTTTTCCATCTGAGTAAATTTAATGGCAAAACGATTATTTTCTAACTAAAATAGAGAGAAAAAGAGGTAATAGTTCTGTTATCTTTTTATGCTTTTTTGCGACAAATACATGATGTTCTTTCAATGATCGAAGCGGAAAGCACTTCACCTCCCAAAAGAATGCAGCCTGCCGGCGATCGTCAGCAACTCCTGCCACGGACTGCATTTTTTATTGTTCTGGAAGGCAGGATAAATGTGTGCACAATTACCTTGTCCTTATAGTTGATTCAGAGTGTTCTGTTTTCCTTCCGGGATTTCTTTACCTTCACTTTAAATATTGAAAGATTAACTATATTGAATGATTAGGTGTTTTAGAAGTAAGAGAGAGTGCTTTTACAGTTTCTGGTCTGTTTATTTTATAGATTATTATTCCGGAGAAACAAGGAGTCGGGTATTTTTATGATTACTTTAAGGGAACGTGGCAGAGGATGATTGATAGGATAGAATTATAATACTAAAGGATAAATTTATTTATGTGGAGTATGATTGAAAGTACAATTTGACTAAAAATCTGATATACATTATGCCAAAATTCAGGGCATTTTCTTATCTTTGTACTATAAGATCTTAATATCTATTTATTGTTGTGAATCAGATGGTTAAATTACGGGCGATAGACTTCTTTTGCGGAGGAGGAGGAATGACGTGCGGGCTCAGGCAGGCCGGGGTGGAGGTTATGGCTGGTGTTGATTTGGCTGAGGAATGTGAAAGTACTTACGAAGCTAATAATCCGGGTACAAAATTTGTTGGGGCAGACATTACAAAATTGGAAGAAAACTATTTTGAAAAACAGTTCGGTCTTATCCGGAATGATGATAATCTGGTGTTGGTCGGGTGCAGTCCCTGCCAATATTATTCGATTATTAATACAAGCCGTGATAAGTCGCTGAAATCAAAGGATTTATTAAGGGATTTCAAGCGTTTTGCGGATTATTATAATCCGGGATTTATTTTGGTGGAGAATGTTCCGGGATTAGCAACCCGGCAGGACAGCGTGCTTCCGGAGTTTTTGGCTTTTCTGGATAGAAAAGGGTATCATTATAAATGGGATATTGTAAATATGAGTTATTACGGGGTTCCGCAATCCCGGAGACGTTTTTCTTTAGTGGCTTCGCGTTTGGGGGAAGTTGCCATGCCTGTGGCTGATACTAAGCAAAAATTGTTGAAGGATGCTATCGGGGCGGATAAAGACGATACTGCTTTTATGCATACTGTTTCCGGGTTGAGCGAAGTAAATCTGAAAAGATTGCGGAAGACCCCCCATGATGGTGGTTCCCGGCTTGCATGGAAAGATGATAAGGAATTGCAACTCCCTTGTTATGTGGGAAAGGATCACAGCTTTGCAGATGTCTATGGGCGGTTGAAATGGGATAAACCTTCTTCTACTATTACTACTATGTTTTATAAAACGTCCTGCGGGCGTTTTTCCCATCCGGATGAAGACCGGGGACTTTCTTTGCGGGAAGGGGCAACATTGCAGACTTTTCCTTTGGATTATGTGTTTAAGGCCGGAGGTATCGGAGCTAATGCCCGGCTGATCGGTAATGCGGTTCCGCCCGAATACGGCCGGCGTCTGGGTTTATTATTAAAAGAATTAAAAGAAAAATACGATGGCACGATTCAGGACGAAAGCAAGAGCGATTGAACTTTTAGGTAAGGGACAAATAGCCGATTTACCTACGGCAATTTCTGAATTGTGGAAAAACGGATATGATGCTTATGCCGGGAAACTGACTTGTAATCTATACCTGCCTGGGTATAAGGGGAATAACTTTCCGTTCTTTACTTTGACGGATGACGGTTCCGGTATGTCGGAAAAAGATATTCTGGAGAAATGGATTGTTTTAGGGACGGATTCCAAGGCCCGCGGACGTTCTTTCCTGACTGAGAAAGAGCGTTTCGGTAAGCCTTCCCGGGTGCCGATGGGCGAAAAGGGTATCGGACGGTTGTCTGTGGCCTATCTGGGTAGTCCGATGCTGATGCTTACCAAAAAGCAAGGGGAGGTATGCCAGCTTTTATTTATGGACTGGCGGATTCTGGAAAATTATAATCTGTTTGTGGATGATATTAATATCCCGTTGAAAGAGTTTGCGGAACCGGAGGGATTCCGGCAGGATTTTACCGGAATGCTGGCTGAGTTCCTGACAAATTTTGATAATGAACAATGGACCGAACAGCCGGAATTAATGGACGTGATCAGGAAAGATGTTCGTTCTTTGGTGGTCCCGGAATTTGTTTTTGAAGAAATTTTGCCGGATTTTCTCCGTCCTGAATATCATGGTACTACTTTTCTGATATTCAAACCCAATGAACAGTTATTGGAGCTGGCGGATGCCGGAAAGGATACGGGGGATGGAAGCGATGCTGTTACTGAAATCAGACGTTCGCTCAGCGGATTATATAATGTATTTAAAAATTTTCCGGATTTTGCAACCGAATTCAATGTGGTGGATGCCGGAGGAAAATATAATATTATCAATGACTTTTTCAGTCAGGAAGACTTTCAGTCAGCAGATCATTATATCCGGGGAACTTTTGATGAAAATGGATTTTTCACTGGTACGGTCAGGGTATTTAATGAAAGTTTTGATTATAAATTCCGTCCGGTGCGTTTGCCAGGCAGGACGCCTTACGGAGTATTGTCTTTAGAGTTGGGTGTGCTTGAAGGAACACCCAACAGTTCTAAATTAGTACCTGAGGTATACCAGAGGATGTCCGGTAAAACAGAAAAATTCGGCGGTCTCTATATTTACCGGGATGATTTCCGGGTGTTGCCTTATGGCCGGGTGGATTACGATTTCCTGAAATTTGAGGAACGCAGGACAAAGGGTGCCGGTTATTATTTCTTTAGTCACCGGAATATGTTCGGATATATTGCCATCAGCCGGGAAAGTAACCGGAATCTGATCGATAAGGCCGGACGGGAAGGTTTAATTGAAAATAAGGCTTATCGGGAATTTAAGAATGACCTGATACAGCTTTTTGTCGATTTGGCAATGACTTATTTTAAGAGTATCAGTAAAGAAAATCCAGAGGTGAATTCCCGTTCTGAACAACTGAAAGAAATTCAAGCCAGAAATAAAAAAATACAGGAAGCTGAAAAGAAGAAAGCCAAGC
>URJC01000236.1 GCA_900548135.1 uncultured Odoribacter sp.
CGGCTTACGCACCCCGGCAGGCACAAGCGAAACGACAGCCTCAGTCTGCGGGGCTGCAACGACCTTCCTGTTCCCTTCAAGCAACACGCTGCCATTGTCTGCCACCAATTGCCAATGCAACTCAAAATCCTTCAAATTGGTAAAATCATACCAGTTTTTTATACTGACCGTCAATTTATTCTCATCAACCAAACGGCTCTTGATATTTTGGTACACCTTTTTCACTTCGGCCAAATGCGGATGAGGTTCACGTAGCGCATTAACCAAACCATTACAACAAAAATTTCCAAAACTGGGCATTCCCTTCGGACCATAATCTCCCCCATAAGCCCAATACCACCGTCCTTCACCATCAATTTCACGGAATGACTGATCAACCCAATCCCAAATACATCCGCCCTGAGCCTGAGGCTCGGTTTCAAATACTTCCCAATAATCTTTAAGTCCACCGACACTATTTCCCATAGCATGGGCATATTCACACAAGATAAAAGGACGGGATTGTTTTTTAGCACAATACGCCCTGATTTCCTCTACCGACCGGTACATGCAGCAATAAATGTCTGTATTCCGATTCAATTCCGCACGTTCGTACTGAACAGGACGCGTAGAATCCACCGACTTCAGCCAATCATAGGTACGTTCAAAATTAATCCCGTTTCCCGATTCATTTCCCAATGACCAAATAACAATGGCAGGATGATTCTTTGAACGTTCAAACATCCGCCTTGTCCGATCCAGATGGGCCGGCAACCAAGTTGAGTCTTTAGCAAGCGAAGCCGGACCGTATCCCATTCCATGAGCTTCAATATTTGCCTCATCTATCACATATAAACCATATTGATCACATAATTCATACCAATAAGGATCAGCCGGATAATGTGAATTCCGAACCGTATTAATATTATTTTGCTTCATCAACTGAATATCCCTCAGCATCAGTTCCCTTGACACCGTCCGTCCAGCCTGCGAATGCTCGTGACGATTCACTCCTTTTACTAAAATAGGTCTGCCATTTATCCTGAATTGTCCGCCTTTAACCTCCGAAGTACGAAATCCAACCGGACAACCTGTATATTCCAATACCTTTCCATTCCGGTCTTTCAACTCCAATACCAAATGGTACAAATAAGGATGTTCAGCGCTCCACGGCCTTACTGCCGCCAACGTTCTTGTCGCAAAAGGGACAAAATGACTCTGTTCCCCGGCTTTTATCGGCATGTAATCATGCCCGACAAGCTTTCCTTCTGCATCCAGCAATTGATAAGCAATGGTTGCCCCCCCATCAGAAGCTCCCCCGATAGACACCTCCAAATTGAAAATACCATCTTTATATGCCTCCTTGTCTAAAACCGAAGTAACCCGATAATCCGCAATATATTGTCTGGGAGTTGAATAAAGGTAAACATCACGTTCAATACCGCTCAACCTCCAAAAATCCTGGCATTCCAGATACGACCCCGCACTCCAGCGGTATACTTCCACAGCAAGAACATTTTCCCCGTCCGTTTTAACCTTATCGGTTATATCCCACTCAGCCATCGTCTTTGAACCCTGATTATACCCCAACAACTCTCCGTTCAACCACACATAATAAAAAGAAATCACACCTTCGAAACAAAGTACAATCCGACGATCCTTCCAATTTGCAGGCACGGTAAATGTCCGGCGATAAGAGCCTACCTCATTGGACTCATGGGGAACCAAAGGCGGATGTTTTTTAAAATTGAACATTTTATCATCGAACTCATAGGTTTCATTCACATAAATAGCCGTACCATATCCCTGTCGTTCCCAATTTCCGGGAACCTGGATATCTGCCCAACCTCCAGTATAAAAATCAGGTTCATAAAACTTTACCGGACGAAGATCCGGATTTTTAGTCCAATTGAATTTCCACAGTCCATTCAAACTCCTATACCAGGGAGACGATTCATGGTTCCGCTGAACAACAGACGCTTCATCGGCATAAGGCCATACATAAGCATGGGGAGCAATCTTATTCAAACCAATAGCATATTGGCTTTGCCACTCCGGCAATTTGTCGGCACGTACTATTCCGCATACGGCAATTGTCAGTGCAATCAAGATCAATACTCTTTTTCTCATTTCAATCTATTTGTCGTTTCAATGGTAAATTCTATACGGACTAAACTCAGTACGATGATTTCCTCAGAGCCATTCACAAAAACAAGTCCGCCAGCCATTAATCATCCTGCTAGCTAGCCAGCATTAACCAGCCAGATAAACACAGACAAACTCATCAAATTGATAAATCAAAATTTACGGCATAAAGCATTTCAATTCAATTTCCGGATCGGATCATCATATTGTACCTGTAAGCGTTCCAGTTCCGCCTTCAGCTGTTTGGTAATATCCTCTGTACCAGGCTTTCCGTACAAATTATTCATCTCCGTTGGATCTTCCTGCAAATCATACAATTCCCACGCATCAACATCATTATAAAAATGGATCAATTTATAGCGTTCTGTCCTGACTCCATAATGACGGCGCACAGCATGCTCAGCCGGAAATTCATAATAATGATAATACAATGATTTTCTCCAGTCAGCAGGATTTTCTCCTTTCAGCAAAGGCAATAATGACACACCTTGAATATCCTCCGGAATCGGGAGTCCGGCTAAATCCAGAAAAGTAGGTGCATAATCAATGTTCTGTACCAATTGAGTGATCTCCCCGCGGCGGTCCATTCCTTTCGGTAAACGCATGATCAACGGGGTACGCATAGACTCCTCATACATAAAACGCTTATCGAACCAGCCATGTTCTCCCATATAAAATCCTTGGTCTGAATCATAGACAACCAATGTATTCTCCAATAAACCTTCCTGCTCTAATTCGTCCAACAAACGTCCCACATTCCTATCCAAAGATTTGACCACTTTCGCATAGTCCCGCATATAACGCTGATACTTCCATTCAGCCAAAGCTTTACCTTTCAACTTTGCCTTCTTAAATTGATCAATAATCGGCTGGTAATGACGGTTCCAGGCTGCTTTTTGGGCTGCATTCATCCGGCCATACGTACCCTGGGTATCATTCCCACGGGTGTACAACGAACGGTAATGATCTTCAAACTGATCATCCAACATTTTCAAATCGTAAATCAGGGTCATATCTTTATCAATGCTCATCTCTTGTTTTCCGGCTGCAATACGCCCCTGATAATCATCCCAGAAATTGGACGGCATTTCAAAATTCTGATCTTCATAGGCATTCAAATCACAGGTATCTGCCATCCAATTCCGGTGAATCGCCTTATGATGAACAAACAGACAAAAAGGTTTTGTAGTATCCCTCTTATGACGCAGCCAATCTATACTCAGATCCGTAATGATATTCGTCACGTATCCTTCCCGCCGTTCCTGTCCATTTGGGGTGATAAAATCCGGATTATAGTAATCTCCCTGTCCGGGCAAAATAGTCCAGTAATCAAAATAGGTTGGAGTACTTCCCAAATGCCATTTTCCAATCATGGCCGTCTGATAACCTCCCTGCTGCAACAATTGCTGGACAGTTTGCTGTTGCCCGTTGAACATTGCTCCGGCGGAGTTGTCCATATATCCATTCTTATGACTATGCTTACCAGTCAATAAAACGGCACGGCTTGGTCCGGAAATTGAATTACAAACAAAACTATTGGTGAATTTTACTCCTTCCCGGGCTATTCGGTCCAGATTAGGGGTCTGGATATATCGCTGGTCATAACAACTCATCATCTGCTGAGTATGGTCATCGGTCATAATATAAACAATGTTCAAAGGCTTTTTCTGTTCCGCCTTTTTTGCATTGCCGACACATCCGTTCAATACTGCCAATCCCGCGATGGGAAGAAAATAATTCATCGTCTTCATATTATCTGTTTTTAATGTTCAAAATCACTTTGTTGCTGCTCTACTTCTTTCAATTTCAAAGCATTCAGCTCTTGTTGCAATAATTCAATTTTCTTTTCCAATTGTGCATTTCTTTCCTGTACAGCTGCATTCCCTTTTACTGAATACTGCCGGATCCTTTCTTCCGGATCAAATATGGCCGGTAATACAGGTTTCACACTTTCGAAGGTGATTTCTCCTGCAACCGGTTGTTGTGAACCTTTTAGCAGTACTTCCGCCCGGACGGTAATCTTTCCGGGTACCAGGGTAGAACGTACCAATACCGGGGCGGTACCCCATTCAATCCGACGCGGATTGACAAATCCGGAAGCTTCTCCGACAAGACTCCCGCATCCTTCTATACTAAAACGCACTTGTTCATTATTCAAGCGTTTGATGTTCCCGTTCCGGTCAGCAATTGCAGCCACCACCGTCACAAAATCCGAACCATCTGCCACCAGATCAGCTCCACAATGATCTACCCACAATATAATTTTTGAAGGTCGGCGGGCAGGCATTCGTTTATCAGTAGCCACCACCTTACCATCCACCAACCCTTCAGCCAGCATATACACTTCTGATTGTTTCCCGGACCTGCTAAGCGCTTTATCCTTCATAAAATCATAAGCCTGCTCAAACACGATCACCGGCGATGGCATTCCTTTATGTTGCTTTTCTTTATGGTAAATATATTGTTTTCCGTCTTTGAAAACCGTTAAGCGGACTTCATCACAATTGGAATACACAATCACATCTTCCGGAGAGAAAGGAGTCATTTCATGGGCAATGTACACCATAGGACCGGTTTCAGCTATAATCCCTGTTTTCACCGGATCCCGCTGGGCCATAAA
>URJC01000237.1 GCA_900548135.1 uncultured Odoribacter sp.
CAACATATTGGACAATTTCTTAATCCGGTTACGATTACTAAAAGCAGCTAATGTTATATTCCAGTTCAGGTCTTTTTCCCTGCTTTCTATAATATTAACCCGTACACGCCCTTCAATCCCCCGGTTTTCTGATTTACCCAAATTCTCTGTATAACTATAAAAACCGGTTGAAGGAGCTATATCAATGGGTAATAAAAGATTATCTGTAACCTTCAGATAGGCATCTACATTCAGCTGTACACGGCCTTTCAGCAACGACCAATCCAGTCCCAGATTATAGGCTACCGTATTTTGCCATTTCAATTCCGGATTCCCATAACCTTTCAACATAACACCGTAATATCCATTATACTCATTCTCAAAATCATAATAATAAGTAGTCATTGCCTGAGAAGAACTGAAATTTACACTACCCGTACTTCCTGCCGAAAAACGCAATTTCAATGTATTCCGCTCATGCCAATTTACAAAATGCTCTTTATGAACGTTCCAGGCAATACCTGCCGACCAGAACGGAGCAAAACGGGAATCACGTCCAAACTTACTTGAACCATCAGTCCTGTACGACAAATCCAGGAAATAACGATTATCATAACCGTAATTTAAATTGGCAAAAAAACCGATCAGGCGGGACTTATCATACGAACCGGCAGGAGTACTTTTGTATTTAAAAGCTGTAGCTGCACCGATAAAATCGATGGATTCACTGACAAAACCGGAAGCAGTGTACCAGTCTCCTTTGGAAATAGCAGACATAACATTGCTCCCAACCCCGACATTAATGACATTTTTACCCAGATTTTTAAAGAAAGACAAAGTCACATGCCCATCCAAATTTTCAGATTTATTGTTTTTAATATAATAGCTTCCTTTATTTTTCTCTTTATCTTCTATCTCATTGGATAGATAATTAAACTCCGGAGACTTCGGAGACTTGAATTCCTCTTCTTTGTCCAGCTGTTTTGTATAACTGAAACGTCCTTGTAACCGTAAACTAGGTATAATCCGCCAATCTATATTAAAATTATCTTGCACTGAAGTATATTCATTTATACTAAAATTGGGTAAAGTGGCATAAACCATCGGATTATAATCTCCCGAAGATAATTTTTCTATCAGTTTTCCATTTTCATCATAGATCCTGTCATAAGGATTCTGGTTAGCCCAGGTA
This sequence comes from uncultured Odoribacter sp., assembly GCA_900548135.1. Lineage (GTDB taxonomy): Bacteria > Bacteroidota > Bacteroidia > Bacteroidales > Marinifilaceae > Odoribacter. The sequence continues at coordinate 1,172 of URJC01000237.1, forward strand.
CTAAAGCTTCCATAGGGAGAGTTTTTCCCTTTTACATTATCAATCAATACATCATTGCGGATGAAAAAATCCTTAGCTATATTATATTGAAAAGTTACACTTAATCCATAATTTTTACGTCCTGATTCTTTCATCACACCATTATCTCCCAGATAACGCAAGTCAATCCCATAGCGGAAATTCTCATCTCCTCCTTCGAAGTTAACTGAATAACGCTGATTCAGAGCATTCCGAAGGGGTTGAGACAACCAATACGTATCCACTCCCTGAAGCATAGCTTCCCAGCGGCGATTATATTCCCTGTCTTTTTTCAGCTGATCTTCCCAGGAATCACCCTCATAAGCCCCACTCAATTTTTCATAAATCAATTTCTCACGGGCATTCATCAAATTATAATCCCTTAAATCCGGGATGGATATATTAAAATTAGCATTACCGGTAATCCGGATCTTTCCGGCCCTGGGACGCAAAGTTGTGATCAGAATTACTCCATTCGCTCCACGTGAACCATACAAGGCAGTCGCAGTAGCGTCTTTTAAGATTGTCAATTCTTCAATACGATTCAAATCCAAATCGTATACCCGTTGAGCGGTCACCTCCACTCCATCCAGTACATACAAAGGCGCATTAGGGTTTGTCCGGGAATCATCTGCACTGGAACGTAAGTCAAACCCATTTTCACCCCGGATTGTTATTTCCGGAACACGGTTAGGATCTGAACCATTCACCAAATCCTCAGCCAAACGGATAGACGGATCAAAAGCATTTAATGCCTGGATAACATTCAACGACCCCACTTTTTTCAAGTCATCTAACTTCACCGTTACCTCAGAACCCGTAAAACTTTCTTTTGTTTTCTGGAAATAACCTGCATTCACCACCACCTCTTCCATCTCCCTGGTATCTTCTTCCATGACAATATTCAGCGGCTTTTCGCTATTTACAGCCACCTCCTTCAATTTCATCCCAATGAAAGAAAACTGTAGAATCAGGTTTTTCAACTGGGAAACAGAAAGAGAAAACTGACCATCCACATCAGTAGCCGTACCCAGAGTTGTACCCTTTATCAATACAGTTACCCCAGGAAGTGCTCCTCCTGCCGCATCCTTTACAACTCCGGAAATTTTATATTGCTTTACTGCTTGCTGCTGTCTTACGATAATGACATTATCTTCAATTACATAAGAAAATCCTTTTCCATTCAAACAATATTTCAAAACTTCATCCAGAGGAGCCTCTGCAAAATTCACAGATTCTATCCGAACATTTCTCACATCTTCCATATTATAAACAAATGTATAATTACTCTGGCTACGTATAGCCGCTAATACATCCGTCAACAACACATCAGAATAAGAGAGCGACAAACGGGCATTCTGAGAATATGTTGTCGCCGACAATTGCATACTTAATAACACAAAGAGAAATAAAAACTTCATTTTCAATACACTTTGCAGCAGTTTTAATCGCCTAAAACCACCAGAGTCACACTTTTTTTTCATAATTTTGTAATTGAGTTGTACATTTAGTTATATAATTAAGTGTATTCCAAGCAGATAAGGTGGGGGCCTTATCTGCTTTTCTATAAAATAATCCCTATTTCATTACCCTCACAGTCCTGCCTTCTATACTGAATTTTACTTTTTGCGTATAAGCTATTTTCCGTAATACTGCCTCTATATCATCATAACGCTTCATTTCCAAAGAAAAACGTATTTTTTTCAGATCCGGCTGAAGAAAAGAAATATTCAGATTATACCAACGAGCCAACTGCTCCAGTATAATATCCAATTCAGTATCTGAAAACCAAAAGATCCCTTCTTTCCATAAGCCATAATTCCTGGCTTCCACTTCCCGGACGACAAAACGATAACCATCCCACTGAGCTTGCTGATCAGGGGTTAACACAATCTTACCGGCATCTTTAGTTAGGGCAACCTTTCCCTCTACCAATGTTGTTATCAAACAATCATTGTAAGCAAAAACATTAAAACTGGTCCCAAGTACCCGAACATCCGCACCTGCCACTTTCACTACAAAAGGTTGTTCCGGATTTTTACTAACCATAAAATACCCTTCTCCTTCCAACTCTACCTGCCGGACACTATCAGTAAAAGCAACAGGAAACCTCAATCTGGAAGCTGCATTCAGCCACACTTTAGTCCCATCGGCCAATACGATAGCATACTCTCCTCCAACCGGAACAATCACGGTATTATAAACCACCGAATCCAAGGATAAAGAATCTGCACGATATTGCAATTGATCATCTACCAGAAGTATCTGAGTTCCATTTTTCTCCAGAAGTTCTATTCCAGCCGTTTTATCTAAATCGATGATCTGACCATCATTCAATACCAAACGGGCATTCTTTTCTCCGGGCACAATCCGATCTGCTACAACAGGAACATTCTCCCGCTCAACAATATGTAACTGAAAATATAATCCTAAGGCTATACAAACGGGTAAAAACAACACTGCAGCATACCAATAATAACGTATCCTAAACTTTTTACGGATTCCCACCCTTACTTCAAATTCATTCCACTGTTCTTGCATATCCGGAGGGGAAATTATTCCTTCTGATATCCTTTGACAGATACGTCCAAACTCCTCTGTATGCTCCGGAGTTTCCTGCTGCCATTGACGGATAAATTCCCGTTCTGCCTCCGTAGCCGTACCTGCCGCCCAATGTGCCATGCAACGAGCCAACTCCAATCGCTCCCGCAATCGTTTGTCTTCCCTGAAATTCATTTTCCTTAAGATTGATTTATTCAAAACAACTTCTATCTATTCGTTTTATATGAAGACAATCAAAAAAGGAAAGTGGGTGTGTCAAATAATAACTTTTATTTTATTTTTTTAGGAGGGCTGGGAAATTAACAACAATAATACCCATAAATATTCTTTATCCAGGTATTTACGCAATAGTTGATAAGCACTTTTTTTCATACTTTTTACGGTATTAACCGAAATCCCCAACTCTTCTGCAACCTCATTATTATTCATTCCCTGCAAATTCAATAAAATTATTTTCCGGGTTTGGGGAGCCAATTTATCAATAGCAGCATACAATATACGAATAGTCTCCGTTGCAGTCACTTCTTCAAGCCAGCTTTTCTCCCATTTTTCTTCTTCCCGGAAAGAAAATGCCCGTTCGCAAACTTTTACATGCTTATAATGGTTAAAATACAAACGGCGGGCTACCGTATAGAGAAAAGCTTTTGCATTATCCAGGGTTTCAAATTCCTGTCTGCACTCATAAACTTTAACAAAAGCTTCCTGAGTCAAATCACGTGCCAGATCGCTATCCTCTGTATATTTACAGAGTAAAGCATATACAGCAGGAAAAAATTCATCAAAAAATTTCCGGAATTCGATATGAGTCTTTAATACAATAGCCATTACAAAACAAAACTAATTATTTTATTCCATAAACATGTTAAGCTTGAAAAATAATTTTAATGCCCCATACTACTTTACACGAAATATACGATGAAATTCTCAAGCCAAACACATGTAATACCACCCCAAACTCCATAACATCACAACCACATCCCCCCTCCCAAG
>URJC01000238.1 GCA_900548135.1 uncultured Odoribacter sp.
GCATTCGTATTCAGTGCCAAAAATTTAATTCCACTATAGACAAAAGAAAAATTAAAATCCCCATACATCGCCTGATAGATCTCTCCCCCTGTCCCCAAATGGTCATGATTTCCAATAATAGCCACATAAGGAACCTCCAGCTGATTCATAATATCATGTATCCAACAAAATTCTTTTTTCATTCCAAAATCACTGATATCACCCCCATGTACCACAAAATCAATGTCATTTCTCCGGTTCACTGCCTTGACAAAATCCTCTGTCTCATCGTACCAGCGTTGAGTATCCCCCATAAAAATAAAACGGACAGTATCTACATGACGGTCTTTTTGCACTATCCGAGCAATATTTTTTTGATTGATGTTCTTATACTTTTTCTCTAAACGGACATCATAAGGATGGTATTCAAACGGACTGCACCCTGCCCAAAAAATACCACAAACTAAGACAAAAATAACACCTCTCATAACACATTTTTTATATGACATGCAAATAACATGCCACTCTCCCCGAAAAAAATTACCTTTGCTTCAACATACACAAAACCTCAATTTATCATGAATGTACACTTTATAGCCATTGGAGGCAGTGCAATGCATAATCTTGCCCTTGAACTCCATAAAAAAGGATATCGGGTAACAGGATCCGATGACGAAATCTTCGAACCATCAGTTTCACGACTCAGGAAAGCCGGTATCCTTCCCCCGGCAATGGGCTGGTTTCCTGAAAAAATCACTCCGGAATTAGATGCTGTCATCCTCGGCATGCATGCCCGTGAAGATAATCCTGAATTATTAAAAGCCAAAGAACTGGGAATCCGGATATACAGTTATCCCGAATACCTGTATGAACAAACGAAAAACAAAAAAAGAGTTATCGTCGGAGGCAGCCATGGAAAAACCACCACCACTTCTATTATCATGCATATATTGAAGAATTGCGGTATAGCATTCGACTATATGGCAGGGGCACTCCTGGAAGGCTTTGATACAATGGTACATTTAAGTAATAGCAGCAAAATTGCAGTTTTCGAAGGAGACGAATACCTCTCTTCCCCCATAGATAAATCTCCGAAATTCCATCACTATCACCCGGATATCGCTATCCTAACCGGAATTGCCTGGGATCATATGAACGTATTTCCCACTTTTGACAATTATGTCGGGCAATTCGCCACTTTTATCCGGCAAATCACTCCGGGAGGGACACTGATTTATTTTCAGGGAGATGAAAATATCTCCAAAATCAAGAACAACGCCCTCCCTTCAGTAACACAACTGGCTTATACAACCTTTCCACACACCATTAAAAATGGAATTACTTACTTGAAACTAAAAGGCGAAACTCCTGTACAAATATTCGGAATACACAATCTACAAAATATTTCAGCAGCCTACTTAGCTTGCAAAGAACTAGGAATCAGCGATCAGGAATTTCTTCAAGGAATACAAACCTATAAAGGCGCAGCCAAAAGATTACAGAAAATTGCTGAAAACGGACAAACAACTATATTCCTCGATTTTGCCCACTCGCCTTCTAAATTACAGGCAACAATCAATGCGGTTAAAAATCAATATCCTGACCGTAAGATAATCGCTTGTATGGAACTTCATACTTTCAGCAGCTTAAATGCTGATTTCTTACCCCAATATTCACATACCATGGACCAAGCTGACGAGGCTATTGTATTTTTTAATCCTGAAGTTGTTAAACAGAAACGTCTACCAGAAATTACAATTGATGATGTAAAACAAGGATTCGATAATAAAGACACAAAAGTTCTGACCGACAACCAAAAATTACTCACTTTGTTAACCGATAAAGACTATAATAATACTGTACTTTTAATTATGACTTCCGGCAACTTTTCCGGTATTCATATACAAAATTTAGCTAATCAACTCCTTAGCAAATAAACATAGCCGGGGATTGAATCCCCGGCTATACTCACCCCGCTTTCTTCTCAGCAAATAAATATTCATTATATTTTCTTACCTCACTCAAAGGTTTCTTTTCTTTGTTTTTCATTAATCATGACACAATCTCCTACATTTATTATAAATTACTGAACGAAGATTGATACAAATGTAAATAAAATTTTAATATAAGCAATGTAAAAATCTTTACAAGTAAACAAATTTAGATGATGTCACTATGGATATGTCAATTAATCAAAGGCTTGGAAAATTCTTGTATGAGAAAAATATATCACAAGAAAATCTAAGAGTAAAGTTAGGGTTGAAAACCAGACAGCAAGTTAGTAACTGGATCAATTGTCAAGACCATATTCCTGACAAACATTTAGTTGCTATTATTCACCTATTCCCCGATCTGAATATAAACTGGCTAATCTGGGATATAGGAAACCCCTTCATTGACCAAAAGATGTTAAGGCAAGTCAATCGGAACGAATATGGTTTCTGTGATGAATGTCTGGAAAAAGAGAAAGAAATCGAAATGTTAAGAGCCTTACTTGAAAAGAAAGACAAGGAAATTAAAGAAATGTATATCGAATTAGGAAAAATGGAAGAAAGACTAAACTCACGCAATAGAAAATCCTCCAATAAAAACAATAAATAGAAATTTCTTAATTACATTTTAAGATTAAAATTACATTGTTTAAGAATACGAATCAGTATATAACATTCTGAATATCAACTTCATTTTTATAAAAACAACTTTCAATCTGCTCAATAAGGCCAAAGTTCATCTAAACAAACTGAAAGTTTCCTGACAATTAAACCCAGGAAATAGTTGTTTTTATAAAATCCTTTCTATATTTGCAATATCAAAAAATAGCATATTGGATGATAAAGCAGAATCACATAGCACAAAATTGGTGGTGGCGCCGATTAAACTTCGTAATAAACGATGAGGTTATGTGATCCTATTGAATAAAAATATGAAAACGCCTGATGTTTATTACGAACATCAGGCGTTTTTCTTTGGCAGAAAATTATTTCAAATCAATAAACATCAACAAAAATGAAAAACTACAAAAAAATCACACTGACAGAAAAAGAAATGCCGACAAACTGGTATAATATTGTAGCAGACATGGCCAACAAACCTTTGCCTCACTTGAATCCGGCAACTAAACAACCGGCAAAAAAGGAAGATTTCTATCCCATTTTTGCCCAAGAACTTGTAGAGCAGGAATTTTCCCAGGAACGATATATTGAAATTCCGGAACAAGTTCAGGAACTCTACCAAATATGGAGACCAACTCCGTTAGTCAGAGCTTATGGCTTGGAAAAAGCCCTGGATACCCCAGCCAAAATATATTTCAAAAATGAAAGCACTAGTATGGCAGGCTCTCATAAACCCCACACAACCATCCCACAAGCCTATTACAATTACAAACAGGGAATCAAACGCTTGACAACCGAAACCGGCGGAGGTCAATGGGGATCTGCTCTTAGCTTTGCTGCCCGGTATTTTGATATTGACTTAAAAGTATTCATGGTAAAGGTCAGCTACAACCAAAAACCCTACCGTAAACTTATGATGAATACCTGGGGAGCAGATGTTATTCCTTCGCCCAGTGATTTAACAGAAGCCGGACGCAAAATTTTGCGTGAACACCCGCAATCTTCGGGGAGTCTGGGTATTGCCGTATCCGAAGCTGTCGAAATGGCCGCAAAAGATCCGCACACAAACTATACAATTGGTAGTGTCCTCAATCATGTATTACTTCATCAAACCATTATCGGCGAAGAAGCTATCCGCCAAATGGAAAAAGCCGGAGACGAACCGGATATTGTTATCGGATGCTTTGGAGGAGGCTCCAATTTTGCCGGCATAGGCTTCCCATATTTACGTAAAAACCTGAAAGAAGGAAAACAAATCAGAGTGATTGCAGTGGAACCGCAATCCTGTCCAAAACTCACCCGCGGGGCATTCCAATACGATTTCGGAGATACCGTTGGACTAACCCCCTTAATCCCCATGTACACCCTGGGACATAATTTCGAACCTGCCAACATCCACGCCGGAGGTTTGCGCTATCACGGAGCCGGAGCCATCGTCAGCCAGCTACTCAAAGATCAATTGATCGAAGCAGTAGACATGCCTCAACTGGAAACTTTCGAAGCCGGTATATTGTTTGCCCGGACCGAAGGCATTATCCCGGCCCCCGAGTCCACCCATGCGATAGCACAGGCCATACGAGAAGCAAAACGAGCCAAAGAAGAAGGAAAAGCCAAAACCATATTGTTCAACCTCTCGGGCCATGGTATGATCGATCTCTATGCCTATGAACAATATTTTGCTGGTAACCTGCAAAACTACTCCATTCCGGATGAAGAAATTTCCACCTCCCTCAACGATCTGGAAAAGATCATTTAAATTGAAGAGAAACAAACTACCGGCCCAAGCTCTCCTGGTTTAGCCGGTAGTTTTCAATTTTCCTTACAATAACGCTTAATGATATTATAAGCGCTGATAACACCAAGTTCTCCAGCCTTACTCAAATCAGCATTGGCCAACGCTTTCTGACCGGTATAAATATACAATAAACCACGGTTAAAATAAGCCTCCGCAATATCCTTATCTTTCCGGATCACTTGGGTATACGCAGCAATAGCCTTCTCTATTTCTCCGTTTTTAGCATAAACATTTCCGGTATTAAATAAAGCAAACACAAAATCCGGATCAATTTCCAAACATTTACGGTAGCCTTCCAGCACCAAAGAATAATCCACTTTCCGGTTCTCATTATTTTCTTCTCCGA
>URJC01000239.1 GCA_900548135.1 uncultured Odoribacter sp.
CAGTTGTTGAATTCAGGCAAGTCACCTTTGTATTGCGGATAATCAAAGTAGCAGTGTTCTCCTGGCGAAGCGATGAGTTGAATGCCTGCCTGTTCGGTGAGTTCAATGGCCTTAGGGGTAAGGCCCATACGCCAGGTGAATAAGGTACAGTCTTTGGGATAGGAAAACAGGAAAGAATGGGCGGGCATCCGGATATTATCCAATTCACACCATAGCATTAATTCTTTTCCGTTTTGCCTGACTATCTCATGGATACGGCCGAAAAAATAACCCATGATTTCACTGGTTTTGGTATACCCCTGCGTTTGCATCAGCTTCTGACAATCGGGACAATGTCCCCAGTTCTTTTCAATAACAGCCTCATCACCTCCTAAATGAATCCGTTTTGAAGGAAAAATTTCGTTAACTTCTTTCAATATATGGCTGTAAAAGGAATATACTTCTTCTTTGGCGGCACATAGTGTCCGGTCGGCTGTTTTCCCCAATGAAATGGGTATAGAATCCAAATGTCGGCATCCAAGCTGAGGATAGGCTTTAATGGCTGCCACTGTATGGCCGGGAATATCCAGCTCAGGAATGATTTCGATGTGTTTGCTGGCAGCATATGCGACGAGTTGCCTTAGTTCTTCCTGGGTATAAAAACCATTATGAGGTCCTTGGTTACCAGTCTTATTATTCCGGAATGCCCCTTTTCGGGTTAGTTCCGGATAGGCGTTGATCTCTATACGCCAGCCTTGGTCGTCTGTCAAGTGAATTTGCAGAACGTTGAATTTGTAAAGAGACATGATATCGATAAAACGTTTTACGTCTTGCATGGGGATGAAATGACGGGCCGGATCGAGCATCAGGGCACGGTAACCATAACGGGGTGCATCTTCAATTTTCAGACAAGGTAGGGTGGAGTGATGGAGTTGGCTGCCGTCTTCGATTAATAATTGGTTAAATGTTTGTATACCATAAAATATACCACTTGCTGTTCGACCCGATATGTTGATTCGTTTTGGGGTAACGGTCAATAGGTAACCTTCCGGTTCCGGGAAATCCGGCTGGATACTTAATGCAATGTTTTGGGTTTTTGACTGATTAGTGAAGATAATTTCACTATTACAATTTACCCTTTTCTTCAAAATTGATTGCAATTCTTTGGCTTCATTTAATAGGATGGAATCGGTAATATAGATTTGTTCAGCAGACTGAAATGTGTAAGTACCTTTTGAGGTGAAATATATGTTTGCTGGTGTTGGTATAATATGTTGTGAAATTGCCGGTTGGCTAAGAATAAACAATAAGCAGATGGAAATCAAAGTTTTCATATGATAAGGTATTAGTTACAGATTGCAAATCATTCCTGTTTAGGCTATAAAGATATAAAAATTACTTTTTTGAAAAAGTAATTAAATTTTTGTCACACAAAATGATTTAATAGCCGTTTTATAAATGTTGTATTCTATATCCAAATAATCGATGTTTTGTTTTAGCTATTCTGTGAATGGAATTTCGGACAGTAGTATACTGCCGTTTTGTCGTAAATTTTTACATTTATTATGTCAATTTGGCAAACATACTGTAAAAAGATCACTGAAACCTTTCATCCCGGGAATCGGTATAAGTTTTGTATCCTCTAATGATCAGAAAGGAGAATGTAAGACCATGAATACAAATAATTATACTATTAAGTCGCAGGAGGCATTGCAAAATGCGGTGCAGATTGTGCAGAGTAAGGGACAACAAGCCATTGAGACCGGCCATTTATTGAAGGCGGTCATGAATGTGGGGGAAAACGTGACTCATTTTATTTTTAACAAGCTGGGAGTAAACAGTAATAATCTGAAAGCTGCGCTCGACCGGATTGTTGATAGTTACCCTAAAGTATCAGGAGGGGAGCCTTATCTTTCTTCAGATGCTAATAGAGCGTTGGAAAAAGCTACCCGGTTGGCACAGGAGATGGGAGATCAATATGTTTCTTTGGAACATATTTTGCTTGGTTTACTGGATAATAGGGATCAGGTGGCCCAGTTGATGAAAGATAGTGGATTGAATGAGAAAGAAACTAAAGAGGCCATAATAGAATTACGCAAAGGTTCTAAGGTAAATTCTCAGTCTGCTGAAGACAGTTATGATGCTTTGGGAAGGTACGCAATAAACCTGAACGAACGGGCCCGGAATGGGAAATTAGATCCAGTCATTGGACGGGATGATGAGATCCGGCGGGTATTACAGATTTTGTCCCGTCGTACGAAAAACAATCCGATTTTGATTGGTGAACCGGGAGTCGGAAAGACTGCTATTGCTGAAGGCCTGGCTCAACGGATTGTGAATGGAGATGTACCTTCTAATCTGGCTTCTAAACAGATATTCTCATTGGATATGGGAGCTTTGATAGCGGGGGCTAAATACAAAGGGGAATTTGAAGAACGACTGAAAGCGGTGGTAAATGAAGTATTGGCTTCTGAGGGTGAGATCATCCTGTTTATTGATGAGATTCATACTTTGGTCGGTGCAGGTAAATCAGAGGGTGCTATGGATGCCGCCAATATTTTGAAACCGGCTTTGGCACGTGGTGATTTGAGAGCTATCGGAGCTACAACTTTAAATGAATATCAAAAATATTTTGAACAAGATAAAGCGTTGGAGCGTCGTTTCCAGAAGGTGATGATTGATGAACCGGATGTGATGAGTGCCATTAGTATTATGCGTGGTTTAAAAGAAAAATATGAGAATCACCATAAGGTACGGATAACAGATGACGCGATTATCGCTTCTGTGGAATTGTCCCATCGGTATATTTCTGATCGTTTTTTGCCGGATAAGGCTATCGACCTGGTAGATGAGGCCGCTGCAAAATTGCGTCTGGAAATGAATTCTGTGCCGGAAGAAATTGATGAGCTTGACCGTAAGATTCAGCAATTGGAGATTGAGAAAGAGGCGTTGAAACGCGAAGGTACCAGTAAAAAATTGGATGAAATCAAAAAAGAACTGGCCAATTTGAATGAGGAACGTACGAAATTACGGGCTCAGTGGGAATCCGAACGTGCTTTGATTGATGAAATTCAAAAAAATAAAGATGCCATAGAACAATATAAGTTCGAAGCAAGCCGGGCTGAACGGGAAGGAGATTACGGAAAAGTGGCTGAATTAAGATATGGTAAAATCAAAGAAGCTGAGCAACGGATCGAAGAGGTGAAGAAAAAGCTGGCTGATATGAAACATGGGGAATCATTGATCCGGGAAGAGGTGACGGTAGACGATATTGCAGCTGTGGTTTCTAAGTGGACAGGAATACCAGTGAACCGGATGATGCAGAGTGAACGGACCAAATTGCTTCATTTGGAGGAAGAGTTACATAAACGGGTGGTGGGACAGGAAGTAGCGATAGCCGCTCTGGCAGATGCTGTGCGTCGTAACCGGGCCGGTTTGCAAGATGCCCGGCGCCCTATTGGATCGTTTATCTTTCTGGGAACCACTGGTGTTGGTAAAACCGAATTGGCAAAGGCGTTGGCAGAGTTCCTGTTTGACGATGAAAATCAGATGACAAGAATAGATATGTCTGAATATCAGGAGAAACATTCTGTATCCCGTTTGATTGGGGCACCTCCCGGATATGTCGGATATGATGAAGGGGGACAGTTGACCGAAGCTGTGAGACGGAAACCCTATTCTGTCGTTCTGTTAGACGAAATTGAGAAAGCACATCCCGATGTATTCAATATTCTGTTACAGGTGTTGGATGACGGACGTCTGACGGATAATAAAGGACGTACAGTGGATTTCAAAAATACAATTATTATTATGACATCAAATATTGGTGCTCATATCATTCAGGAGAAACTGAAAGACTTGAATGAGAAAAACCGGGATCAGGTTTTAGAAGCAACCAATAACGAGGTATATGAGATGTTGAAACAGACAATTCGTCCGGAGTTCCTGAATCGTATTGATGAAGTGATTATGTTTACGCCGCTGCAAAAGAGTGAAATTGTAGATATTGTCCGTTTGCAGGTAAAATCTTTGCAAAAAATGTTGGCTGATAATAGTATTACGATTGAGATAACTGATAAAGCAGTTGAGTGGATAGCACAGGAAGGATATGATCCTCAATTCGGTGCACGTCCTGTGAAACGGGTTATCCAACGGAATTTACTGAATGATTTGTCTAAACAAATTTTGGCGGAAAAGGTGACTAAAGATAATCAGATCCTTGTAGATGTGAAAAATGACCACATTGTATTTACCAATAAGTAAAAAAGCAATGTGATGAATGATGAGGCAGGTAAAGTTGGAAAAGCTTTTCCTGCCTCTTTTTTTAACAACTTTACTGATTTATAAAACGTAGATCAAAGGGATTATCAATAATATCTATCCATTGATCAAAATTATTATTCGGATAAAAGCTGCTTGTTAGAATAAATTTCTTATTTTTATAAAAACTTATTTGTAAAATTAATAAATATATAAATATTATCTATATGCATACTTCTGATATTGGTCTCATAGGCTTAGCGGTCATGGGTGAAAATCTGGCCCTTAATTTTGAAAGCAAGGGGTTTACTGTATCTATTTATAATCGTTTGCATCCTGGTAAGGAAAATGTGGTAGACCGGTTTATGCGGGGGCGGGGAGCCGGGAAGAATTTTATAGCTACTTATTCTATTTCCGAATTAATTGCTTCCTTGAAACGTCCGCGTAAGGTCATGTTG
>URJC01000240.1 GCA_900548135.1 uncultured Odoribacter sp.
CGTTGACATTCCGTTTTTTGGGAACTTATCAGGTGAGCGGTGAAGTGGATAATCTGATTACGCTCGATTCGTATATCTCAACGCTTGTAATGATGTGCCTTGCAATAGGTATTGTTTTCGAGATCCCCATTCTTTCATGGTTATTTGCTAAGTTGGGTTTTCTTTCGGCGGATTTCATGCGGCGCTACCGTAAACATGCCATCGTGATCATCCTTGTTGTCGCTGCCATCATTACTCCTACCTCGGATATGTTTACGCTTTTGCTTGTAGCATTACCCATGTGGGCGCTGTATGAAGTGAGTATTTTAATTGTTAAAACGAATAATAAATGAAATCAGGTTGGAAAAAAGATTCACCTTTTAAGACATAAATTTCCACCCTCGATTACAGTATGTAGAATACGTGATTGACAAAAATGAATTTATAACTTGAAAAGTGAATAATCTTGACTTTAAATCTGAGGTAGGATGCCAATGCAGAAATTACCTGTATGTACCTCACCCTTCAGAGGTAAGTAGGTGTTAAACGGGAAGATAGATGGATAATGGCTAGCGGCAATAATAAAGAGTTAAGCTTTATACTTAACTCTTTATTTTTGATTAGTTTAATCCCATCAGGATAATACCCAGATTGAAGGTAAAGGATTGTATTTCAGGAACACGCCCGTTGGCTGCTTTTGTTCCATAGGTGTATCTGGCACCGACGTTAAAAGCAAACTGGTCATTGATCGGAATATACATACCCACTTCGGGGGCCAGTGCAAATTGCCAGCGGGAAATGGTGGAAGCAAATTGTCCGACTTCCAGACGTCTTTCAGTCCAGCTGGTACCGATTCCTAATCCTGCGAAAGGACGGACTGCGGTGGTGTTGTCTGTAAAATAATAGCGTCCGATAGCTAACATGGGAACAGTGTTGATGTATCTGTATTGATTACCCGTGATGGTGTATATGTTAGTGTTTCCATTGAACCTGAAATTGCCGGTAGCATTTTTCTTATCTTTATAAAATACATCCCAACCGATGGCAGCACCAACGGAAAAATGATCACCCAGGAATTGATGGTATTCAACATCGAATCCACGGAAACTGGCTTTGTCTGTGAAATCTTTCACTTGATTCATCGGTAAGCTAATCTGATAGTTAAGATTGAGCATCTGAGCTTTTAACAGAGGGCTCAGACCGAAAATGCAGAGGGCTATTATTAATAGTTTTTTCATAACTTGTCTTTTTTTAATCGGTATAAATAGGTGTAAATTCTCAAATACGACTGAAACATATTATTCTGTAGGAACATTTGTTTTCTGTAAATACGGAGACTGAGTGAAGCATTGGTCAAGTTGGGATTTTACCCGGCTTAATATGAATGAGTTAGAGCCTTGTAATAGTCCGTCTGCTATACCTGTCCATACGACATTGACTTTTTCGTCGCTTCGTTTAGTGGTAGATACCATTTCTACGACAACAGAACCAGTTCTGTAAGAATAGATGCTTACCGGATACCAGGGATAATAAGGATTGAATGGGCCTCCCCACCAGCCTCCCCAGTACCAGTTCCAATTGTTGTACCAGTTGTCAACGAAGTAAGCATAGTTGACATTAGAAAATGCAGATATAGTAACAACAAAAGAAGGATAGTCAGCTTCCGGAGTACTTGCGGTTGGATCATCAACTTTCGTATATCCCATAGCTGTAAAATTGTCGGTAACAACTTGAATAATGGCATCATCAAAAGCATGGGAGGGAGCAGACGCATTGTTGTCATTGGTAAAATAGACGACTGTGTCTGGAATGGAGAAGGTGGTGAATGCTTGAAAATCAGCACCTTTGTCGTAGTTGGTTATGGCTACGTCATAATCTTGAACGTTGTCTGCGCCTTCAGGATAACAAGAGACCATAAACTGCGCAAACAAACCTGTGAGCAATAAAATCAATAAACGTTTCATACTTAGTTTGTTTTTAGTTTGACAAATGTTTTTATTCATTACCAAGTGGTGTTGGTAACAATAATTTGGATTATTGTACGGTGTTATACGTTTACAATTTTAAATGGGTTGCAAAGAAAGACAAAAGACTGAAAATTCATGTCCGGTAAAATAAGGCGGCATAGGCTTAAAAGAAAATTCCCGCCCTGCTTTATGGCAAGGCGGGAAATTATCGGTTCGGCCTGGAAATCTATGATTGGGCTTATTCCGGTTCTGTTGCCAGAATCGCTTTATAGCCATAAGTCTTTGCAATATTCATAACTCTGACTACCTGTTCGATAGGAACAGATTTCTCAGCTTCTATGGAGACACACGGATCCTCACTGTTTTTCAGGATTTCAACGATTTTACTTTCTAGTTGCGAAAATGGAGTGACTTTCGTATTCAGGTAAAACGTTAAGTTTTTGTCAATGGATACCACTGCTGTGGGTTGGTTGGAAGTTTGATGTGTACTTTTGGGTAATAGTAGTTTTAAAGCATTCGGATTTATCAGAGTAGAAGTAACCATGAAAAAAATCAGCAATAAAAAAACAATGTCAGTCATTGACGACATATTGAAGTTCGGATTTGCTTTGCGTGCTCTTTTTATTGCCATGATACTGAATATTACTCTTTCATTTTTAGTTCATAGATGGTTTCCATGAATTCAGCACTGGTACTTTCCATGTTGTTGACAACTTTATCAATACGTGCTGTTAATGCATTATAAGCAAAATAAGCTATAATTCCGACAATCAAACCGGCGACAGTGGTGATCATGGCAGTATAAATTCCCCGGGATAAGAGAGTGATGTTGATGTTATTACCTGCCAGTGCCATATCGTAAAAGGCTTGTACCATACCTACTACTGTTCCCAAAAATCCAATCATGGGAGCCATACCTGCGCAAGTGGCTAGGGTGGACAGTCCTTTTTCCATACCGGAAACCTCCAGGTTTGCATTGCTCTCGATCACAGACCTTAGTTCAGAAACTGGCAGCTGATAATGAAGTATACCTTTTACCAACATACGGGACATGGGGGTGTTTTCTTCATTACAGAGGCTGATTGCACTCCGGGTATTATGGGCGAACATATATTCACGGAGCTTATCCATAAACGAATTATTGTTTTTCGCATATTTCCGGATCAGCAGATACCGTTCGAAAAAGATGTATACGGCAATGATGGATAAAATGAAAATAGGAATCATCAACCATCCGCCTTTTATAATCATTCCCCATAAACTTAACTCTGGCTCTGTTACAGGGGCCGTTGCTGTTAATAATATCTGTAGGTTCATCATGTTCAATTTTTCGCTTGCGAAGATAAAATTAAAAAGGTAAAAATGAAAGGTAAAAAATAAAAAACGGGAGTATTACTTTCTGTTATTCCCTATGAATTTTTTGATGCTTGCTATTTGGTTGAAATGTCTTTCCTTTGTCCTTGAAAATAACAGTAAATATCAAAATAGATGAGATTAAGTGAAAAAAGAAGCAATATGCTTCATGGTGTTTTACTGATTGCGCTGTTTTCATGTGCAGCGTTTTATATCGGTGATTTCCCTTTTTTTAAAAAGTTATCTTTTAGCCCTTTGATTATCGGTATTATATTGGGTATGTTATACGCCAATAGTTTGCGGAACCGGTTACCTGAAACCTGGGTGCCTGGAATTTTGTTCAGTTCTAAACAATTGTTGAGGTTAGGAATTATCTTATATGGTTTCCGGTTGACATTTCAGAATATAGTGGAAGTGGGAGGACCTGCAATTTTGATTGATGCCATTGTGGTGATTACGACTATAGCGGGAGGAGTATTTATAGGAAAATTATTGAAAATGGATAAGGACGTGGCTTTGTTGGTATTTGCGGGGCTGCTGCGATTTTGGGAACTGAGGCTACGATTAAAACTAAACCTTATAAGACAGCTGTAGCGGTGTCTACGGTTGTGATTTTCGGTACTGTGTCCATGTTTTTGTATCCGGTATTGTACCGGAATGGGATTGTGGATCTGACTCCCGGGCAAATGGGAATATACACGGGTTCCACCTTACATGAGGTGGCTCATGTTGTGGGGGCTGGTAATGCTATGGGAAAAGAGATTTCTGATGCTGCTATTATTGTGAAGATGATCCGGGTGATTTTATTGGTACCGGCTTTGTTGGTGATTAGTTTCCTTATGGCTAAAAGAGGGGTACAAGATGCAGAAAAAAGGGGAAGAAAGATTACTATCCCTTGGTTTGCTATTGGATTTCTGCTGGTGATAGGATTCAATTCATTTGATTTGTTGCCTCCTAGCCTGATTGATTTTATTAATAACCTGGATACTTTTCTGTTGACAATGGCGATGACCGCTCTGGGGGCTGAGACTAGCATTGAGAAATTTAAGAAGGCAGGGGCAAAACCTTTTGTTTTAGCTTTGATTTTATACGGCTGGTTGTTGGGTGGAGGCTATCTGTTAGTGAAATATGCCGTACCTATGGTCGGGTAGTTTTCATTTCTGTCAGCCATTGACAACTCTTTAGGGTTAAATACACTTAATTGAGAGCAAACATCAATATTATATATATTATATAATTACAAAAATGAAAGAAGAATTGATGTTTTTAATTTTTTTATCATCTTTGCAAACAATTATAATAGTAAATAATTGTATATTTAATGTATACCAACAGGAATGCCATAGCATGCGGTTTGTCAGCGGATTCCGGTTTACCGGGATGTATTCACTTC
>URJC01000241.1 GCA_900548135.1 uncultured Odoribacter sp.
TAATGATATATCGTGCACGTATGAACATAAAGAGTAATGTGAACTTTTGTCCCTGTTTTAACTTATTTGTTTGTTCCGATCCAAGTCCACTTATGCCAAATACATTCTAACGGACCTTGTTTGTGTCTGTTTAACCACCATTTACAAAATTTCACCTGCAAAAAGAATACGAGAATTCCAATGAATAAACTAATTGTATATCCACAATAGGGGGCAAGGTATAAACCGAAAGGGAAATAAATAATTGCTCCCAGAATGGATTGGGTAATATAGTTAGTAAGGCTCATTTTACCATAAAAATGGAGATTAGTGACAGCTTTCTTAAATTTCATGTTTTGATAAAGTAAAATAAAAGACGCAACTAAAACTAAAGTAAAAGCCAACTTTTGCCACATATCAAATGCTGTTCCTACTGTTTGTTGTATAATGGTGTCATTCGTCATAATAAGTTCTTTCAAGGTATATAGAGGAGCAAATACAATAGCAGAGATGATCAGCGTCTTTACCCAGAAACGAAGGTTAGCTTCAGAGGAAACAAAAAATTGTTTTCTACCCATATAGAAACCTAAAAGGAATAATCCTGCGGTTTGAAAAAAACGCCCGGCATTTACAGCCCATAGCAGACTGGCTTTTTGTCCTAAGGTAACATTGCCTGAAACAAAATCCCAAAAATTTCCCGCTTTCGTATATTCTGCGACTTCGGTATACATTTCCCCTACTTTGAGATCAGGTAACTGATGTGCCGGATTAATCAGATTAACGATATAGTGAATCCATTCAACAGGTTGCAGCAAAAAAATAACAGCAGTTATAATAATAGCTTTATCACTCCAATTTCGCGTCAGAAACAGGACAAGACCGACAACAACAAACAATAGTAAAACATCTCCGGCCGGGAAAAAAGCAGCATTTAATGTAGCAAAAACGACCAATAATACCAACCTCCATAAAAAACGATAACCAAAATCCTTGCCTTGTCTCTTCTGGTTACTACTTTGAATATAGAATGTAAAACCGAACAGAAGAGCAAAGATTGCATAAGCTTTTCCGGCAAAAAGAGTAAAGACTCCGTTAAACACCCCCTGGTCCAACGCATGAAGCCAGTCCGGAGAGTTTGCAGGATAGACTGGAAAAATGAAATGTTCCAGGTTATGAACCAAAAGAATAGCCATTACAGCAAAACCTCGTAAGGCATCTACGACCTCGATACGAGGATTTTCATTTGTAAATTGTTCCATAAATTATTTATTCAGCAAAGTTTTAATTCGTTTATTCATCGGTTTCTCAAAATAGTAATAGGAAAGCAGACTTAACAAAATAATAATACAAAATAGAAGCGGAACTGAAAAGTACCACTCCATTTGAAAGCCACTTTCTTTTTGCCATTTTGCATAAGACAACAAGATAAAAAGGTGTATCAAATAAAAGCTATAACTAATTTCTCCCCCTATGATCAGAATGCGGTTAGACAAAATGCGTGAAACAAATCCTTTTTGAAGGGAAAAGCTAATCAAAACCGCAGCAACAGGCAACCAATAATAGCAGGAATACCGATATACTTTAGGAATTTCGGCAGCATAGAGATAAAAAGCTAAAAACAAAGCTATGGCTACAATTTCAATGATACTTCCTTGCAATAAAGTGATATTCTTGGTTTTCAAGCACCCATACAATTGGAATAACAACATTCCAACCAGAAAATCCGGGAGACGGGTAATCGGATTGACATACCAGTATTCTTTTATATTCTCTTCCGGTGTGAAATACATACCAGCAATCGTCAGCATTGCCATAATCCCAAAGAAACAAAGCAAATGTTTATAATTCTTAGCTAATAGCAATAGGAATGGAAAACAAATATAGAAAAGCTGTTCACAACATAAACTCCACGAAGGACTGTTAAATGAGAAAAAGTAGCTGACTTTCGGTATATAGGCATTCATCAATATAAGAGAAGCAAAAAAATGCCTGAGCCAGTCCAACGTTCCGGATGCCATAACATAGCCACCTAAAATCGCAGCAATAAATAACGTCAGCCAATGCAGGGGATAAATACGGGCTATACGGGCTACCCAGAAAGTACGCCTCGTTATTTTGTTTTCCCGCAATTTCTCCTGATAATTGTAGGCTATAATAAAACCACTCAATACAAAGAAAAAACTGACCCCAACAAATCCTTCCTTAAAAAAATGAGCATCGAAGAATTTATCGATGACATAACAATGTGCTCCAAAAACCATTATCGCGAATATAAACCGCAATGATGTTAAAGCATTAATCATAATTCAGAGTTTATCTATCTTATCAAATATTTGCACACCTATCAGGCAGAACTTTACAAATATATAAAAAGTATACTCACTATAAATAATAAGCAATCCTTTTTCTCATATATTTCACAAACACTAAAAAATCAGCCACCAACACAAAGCATCATTCTTTCACTTTCACATTGTCCAAACGGTATTCCAGGGCTTTTACCGAAATCAGAATCTCACGTACAGAGATTCCTAACGAAATAACAAGCAATAGTAAAGCTGTCCCAAAAACGTATATAGCGGTCACTTGCCAGCCAATATAGATAAACAAGGTACAGACGACACAGAGTAAAAGACTGGTCACACCAAAAATTTGCATGGAACGGGTCATATAAAGCCTCTTCCGCAAATTATCAATTTGCTTCTGAGTCATCGGGGTTGGATTCTGTTCGTGTTCAGTTCTCAGACTACGAATAACAGTTGCATAGGCGAGAAAACGATTCGTATAAGCTAACATAATCAGCGAAATCGCTGAAAACAATATAGAGGGAGTCGTAAGAGTCAGTTCTTCCATAATTTGAATTAAAAGATATATTTTGAAAAATTCAGTTCCGGATCTTTTTTGAAAAAATTCCGGATCATTGAACTTTTAAACCATTTACAATGTATCGGGACCGGCAAGCAAACGCTGCAATAACCATTTTCGTTCTTCAGGTCCCTCACTCCCGGCAGGATAGAAGGTCAAGCCTTCCGTGGGTTTCTTCGCCCATTGCTGTAAAATCGGGTCAATAAACCGCCAACTCAATTCCAAAGCATCAGTACGGGTATATAGCGTTGAATCACCTTGCATTGCATCCAATAGCAATCGTTCATAAGCATTAGCTATATAGGTATTACACAATGAATTGTAAGCAAAATCCATACTAACTTGTTTTACCTCAAAGAATGAACCGGGAACCTTTAACCCAAATTTAAGTGATATGCTCTCCGGAGAATCCACTTTCAACACCAATTGATTACAGGAAGCATGAGTACACATACCACTAAAGAGACGGTGGGGAACATTTTTGAAATTAATGATGATTTCCGATTTTGCTTTTGCCATCCGTTTTCCGGTATAGAAATAGAAAGGTACGCCTCCCCACCGCCAGTTATCAATATAGAAACGCATTGCAATATAAGTTTCTGTAGATGAAGCAGCGTCTACTCCTTTTTCTTCCCGGTAACCAGGTACCTCCTGTCCATTCACTTTACCTCCGGTATATTGTCCCCGCACAACATCAGATACTGTCAAAGGATGTAGAGCCCGGAAAACCTTAGCTACTTCATCCCGCATCAATTCTGCATCAAATGATGAAGGAGCCTCCATAGCCACAAATCCCATCAATTGCATCAGGTGATTTTGTATCATATCCCGTAAAGCCCCGGCCCCCTCATAATATTTACCACGGCTTTCCACTCCCAATGTTTCCTGAGCATGAATTTCAATAGAATCAATATAATTCCGGTTCCATAAAGACTCAAAAATCTGGTTGGCAAAACGCAGCACCAAAATATTTTGTACCGTTTCTTTACCGAGGAAATGATCTATCCGGTAAATATCATCTTCCTGGAATATAGAACATAGATGCTGATTCAAATGTTGTGCCGTTTCCAGACTTCTGCCAAAAGGTTTCTCCACAATGATCCGACGCCAGCCTCCTTCCTCAGTTGCTTTATTCAATTCCGCTTTTTCCAGGGCACCGGCAATTAATTCATATTTCTGTGGTGGGATAGCTAAATAGAACAACAGCCGGTCTGCAATATCATTTGCTTTTCGGATATCCCTGATTTTTTCCATCAACAGATGGTAATCTTCGGCATTATCAGTATCGAGCTCCAAATACTCCACCCGCTCCAGAAACTTGTCTAACTGCTGATTTTCCGGCTGATCTCCTTTCAAAAATTGCCTGAGATTTTCTTTCTGTTCTTTACGATAAGTTTCATTTGTATATTTTGTCCGGGCAACACCTAAAATCACAAAATGTTCGGGCAACATATCCCGGTCAAACAATTCAAACAAAGAAGGTAATAACTTCCGTTTGGTCAAATCTCCTGAAGCTCCGAAAATGATTAATATCTGACTATCTGGTTTCATAACATAACAAACTAAAAATAACAATCAAAAAACGAATAAAGATTAATTAACCCTATCAAAACAGAGTCACACAATTTATCATGCATTATACGTACCGGAAGTTATACCACCGGTTTCATTCCAATCAGTGTGAAAAAACTCTCCACGGGGTTTATCAGTTCTCTCATAAGTATGAGCACCAAAATAATCGCGCTGTGCCTGGATTACATTAGCTGAAGAATGTGCGGTTGTCAGGCCATCGAAATAAGTCAATGCCGAAG
>URJC01000242.1 GCA_900548135.1 uncultured Odoribacter sp.
ATTTCATTTATCGGCCCGTATGTATGTGGGGAGTGATATGATTTTCCGTAATCCGGCCGTTTCTATGGGAGGGACGGTACAGGTGGCCGAATATGGACGTGAGGTGAGTAGCACAGAGAAAATCAAAGAGACAATCTTAGCCTTAAAAAACGAGTAGACAACGCTGATCTGCATCGTATTTATGAGAAAACGCTTGTCGGCATTTGACTGACAAGCGTTTTTTTATAAATGCCAATCCTGAAATGACTCTTTTCTTTGATACTTTTGGGGACTATATATTGGTTCTCTTCTTTTAAATTTCAGTATTTTTTTGAAATTTATCTTGAATATTTTTTTAATTTTTTATAAAATACTGAACTTTTCATCTATTTTGAAATTATACTATATTTTATAACTTTGTCAAAAAGCGGTTGTGCTAATTTAATATAAATTTTACTCTGTATTTGCTACTGGAGATATGATAATTGAATTTTTGTAAAGTATTTTGATTGTCAAAGTATAAGGATATGATGATATCTCTGGTTATACGTGCAGGATTTATTGTGCATAATTATGAGAATAGAAAAGTTTGGTGGTACGGAAGCTCGCTTGTATCAACTTGTAGCTCCTTTAGTGATGAATCCCGCTATTCTTCGGCAGAACAACAATTATCCGTTTAAAACTTCGGCACATTATGTGTGGTTTGTTGCATTAGAAGGAGAGCGTATTTTAGGATTTGTTCCCATAGAAATAAGGGAAAAAAGTGCTGTCCTCAATAATTATTATATTGTTGGGGATGATAATGAAGTATTGGCCACTATGCTGCAGGAGGTCATTCGTGATTTTGCTCAGAAATATAAGTTGCAGTCTGTTACTCATATCCGTCATTTAACTGTTTTTCAGGAAAATGGCTTTTTCTTAGGCAGGACATGGAAACTGTATGTGAAAATGGAATACCGGAAGCTGTAAAACTTCCTTTAAATGTTTATGAACAGGCCCTCCTACGTCTGAAAAAGATTTTTACACACTTTGATAATGTGTATATTTCGTTTTCCGGTGGAAAGGATAGCGGGGTGTTGTTGCATATGTGTGTCGATTATATCCGGAAATTTTGTCCGGAACGTAAGTTGGGTGTTTTTCATATGGATTATGAAGTTCAGTATGGGGAGACGATTCGCTATGTAGATCAGGTGTTGGCTGCTAATAGGGATATTCTGGAAATATATCGGGTGTGTGTACCTTTTAAAGTGCCTACTTGTACTTCTATGTTTCAGCAGTATTGGCGTCCTTGGGAAGAGGAAAAGAAAGACTGTTGGGTGCGAGAGATGCCGGAGGGAGCATATACCCGTAAAGACTTTCCGTTTTTCAGCCGCCGGATGTGGGATTACGATTTTCAGCGCTCTTTTGCCAGATGGATACATATACATAAGAAAGCAAAACGGACTTGTTGTTTAGTGGGGATCCGTACACAAGAAAGCCTGAATCGGTGGCGAACTATAAATTATAGAGGGACAAGGTGTTTTAAGGGATTGAAATGGGTGAGGAGGTTGGATATCGGTGTATATAATGCTTATCCGATATATGATTGGCTGACTACGGATGTATGGACTGCTAACGGAAAATTCCACTGGCCCTATAACCGGCTTTATGATCTTTATTACTTGGCAGGAGTTCCATTAGAAAAACAGAGAGTGGCTAGTCCTTTTATCTCTGAGGCGCGGTCTGGATTGAGTTTGTACAGGGCTATAGATCCGGATATGTGGGGACGTATGATCAACCGGGTGAATGGAGTCAATTTTACTGCTATTTACGGAAGTTCTTCTGCTGTTGGATGGTGGAAGAAAGTACATTTACCGGATGGATATACATGGGCAAAATATATGTTTTTTCTGCTTGATACCTTGCCGGCAGATATCCGTCGGAATTATTTGAATAAACTATCTGTCAGTATACATTTCTGGCGTGAAAAGGGAGGCTGCCTGACTGAAAAAACAATTGAGAAATTACGTGCGGCAGGAGTGCCTATTGTCATAGGACCAAAAAGTAATTATAATACGTCCAAAAGACCTGTACGAATGGAATATCTGGATGATATGGATATTCCGGAATTTAGGGAAATACCGACTTTTAAACGTATATGCATTTGTATATTGAAAAATGATCACACCTGTAAATATATGGGATTTGCACCTACAAAAAAAGAAAAAGATAAGCGTTTAAAAGTGATGGAGAAATATCAGAAATTAATATGCTATGAGTGAGTATCAAAGTCCTGTGTATAAAATAGTGGCAGTGCCGGTAGAGAAAGTGGTTGCCAATGATTATAATCCCAATATAGTAGCACCGCCTGAGATGAAATTATTGGAACTTTCTATCTGGGAAGACGGATACACAATGCCCTGTGTCTGTTATTACGTATCTGAGAAAGACCAGTATGAATTGGTAGATGGATACCATCGTTATCTGGTTCTAAAAACTTCACGCCGGATTTATGAACGGGAAAAAGGATTATTGCCGGTAGCTGTGATTGAAAAGGATATTTCTAATCGTATGGCTTCGACTATCCGGCACAACCGGGCAAGGGGAACCCATAATGTCGAATTGATGAGTAATATTGTATCAGAATTAACCAAAGCTGGCATGTCTGACCAATGGATCCAGAAAAATATCGGGATGGATAAGGATGAGTTGTTGCGCTTAAAACAGATTTCCGGCTTGGCAGAGTTGTTTGCCAATGAAAATTTCAGTTTATCTGAAGACAGATAAACTGAATGGGGATATAGCAACTACAGAGTAATTCTGAAGTTTTGGGAACTATCGGGTATGTTAGACATTCCGACCTGTTAAAGTTTGTGTATCGTTTTCATCAATTGTTCTCCCAATCCGATCGTATAGCCTTGGGAGATAAAAACGATCCGGTTGAACGTATCTGCAATAACGAAAATCGGCAGATTGTCATGCGATAGTTTCATATTTTCCTGAATCATTTTTTGTATCGTCTGATTTTGGTCCACTCCTAAAGTAATAGTACTTGGGAGATTCGGGAATTCTGTGGGATGAAAACTTTTTAACTGTTTTTCATCCGGGAAAAGCAATATCATGCCTCGTTCCCATGTTTCGAAATCCTGTTTTAAAGCCGCTATATCCCGTAGGGCGTGGTTCGTCGGTTCCTGACCGGCCCCTAGTATACCGATAATGAAATATCCGCGTCCGGTGGTTTGCAGGATACTCTGAGGGGCAGAGCTATTTGCCGGAAGGAAGAAAGCTTCCGAATTCAAATTGCCGATCACTTTCACTTCATCCGGATTTTCCCGCATGATGAGTTCGGTTGTGGTTGTTTTTCCTTCTTCGATATTGAAAAATGTCGTGTTACTCAGTACACCGCCGCTGGCTAACCGGGTACCGGTAACCAGCATATAGTATCCGGTGTCCAGGGACATCGGACGCTTTAAGAGGTTCTCCCAATTACTACTGTTATCTTCGGGAAAAGTCAATAGTTGAAATGTTCCGTTATGATATTTCGAAAGGGTGAAATGAGAATAATATAAGGGATTGGTGAGTGCTTTTACAGGCTTGTAAGTGGCAACCAATTTCCCTTGTGGAATATTTGCTTCGGTCGTGGCAGTGAAATCGACGTCCTGCCATTTACTGTCGGTTCCGGCATATTGGGTTTTACCGGTTACTTCGTCGATACGTGAGGCTATACCCAGACTCCTCAATACTGCCACATAAAAAATAGCTCTGGAATGCTGGTCGGCAATCCGGGAATTCCAGACTCCTTGAGGCATCATCGGAATATTCTGCGGATTCAGTTCGTCCCGGATTGAAATATTTTTAATACACCATTGGGTCCAGAAGGAGGGATTCTCCCTGATTTTTTCGGCTAATCCGGGAGATATCGCTTTTTGAAAAAAGTCTTTATAAGCAGTAAGCATTTCATTGGCTATCCGTGGATTCAGGATATACGCGTCGAATAAGGGATTTTCAGATACCGGCGTGTGTTGCAGGTGGTCTTTGAGTACGGCTTCGGGAGTATCACGCAGGTCTTTGTCAGAAATCACTTGCAATAATTGCAATGCCTGAATTCGCTGAGCTTTCGGTGTATGGCGCAGGAAACCGAGGATTTGATCGTGGTTACCCCGGCTGGCAACAAGAAGTTTCGTCAAAGGGGCTGAAGGTAAACCTAATTCACCGGCGATGTCGTCAGCTTGTCCGGTATGTATAAAAGTGGCTGTATAGGCATTGCGGATCGAATCTTCTACTGCCATCCGTCGGGTGTTCTCTGCCCGTTGTTCCGGGGTAACGCTAACCGGGTTGGCATGCTCGGCCGGAGGTATGATGTCGAGTGGTAGGGTACTTACCTCCCCGGCTTGTTTATCCAGGATGATGGTGATTGCAGAATCTTTTGCGAAAGAGAGTTTGCCGTATCCGAATCGTTCGCCGTCGGTAGCCCAGACCAGCATATCTCCTTTTCCGGCTGATAAAGAGGTTTTGCCTTGGTCATTTGTCGTTTTAGATGCTACGGTGTAAAACTCTGCGTAATTATATAGTTTAAAATCGACTTGTGCATTTTTTACCGGTTGGTTGTCCGGCGTTGTGACGGTAACTGTTGCCTGTGTCGTCGGGGCATAATTGCCGATAACA
>URJC01000243.1 GCA_900548135.1 uncultured Odoribacter sp.
AACCGGGGTTTACCCGCCGTTCCTTTTTTGGTTGTAATCAACAAAACACCGTTAGCCGCTTTTGACCCCCATAAAGCAGTCGCTGCAGCATCCTTCAAAACCTCAATAGAAGCGATATCACTGGGAGCAATATTCACCAAAGCTCCGAAATCCTCATCCGTAGCTGTAGCAAAATCAAAATCTTCATTGATCTCCGTTTCATAGGGTATCTCATCAATAACGATTAACGGTTCGTTGCTGGCATTCAAAGAACTCGTACCACGAATACGGATCGAACTCCGGGAACCGGGGTCTCCGGACATAGCAACAATATCGACATTAGCCAGCTTCCCTTGCAACATATCTTCAACAGAAGTAATCGGCATATCCTGATACTCATCCAGATCGATTTTCTGTCGTGCCACTCCTAAATCCCGGTTATCCACTCCCATATTGTTTTTATCTATGGCTTTGGCAGTAATTAAAACTTCATCCAAAGCCGTAATATTTTCCTCCAGAGTAAAATTCAATACGGTCTGATTTCGATAAGTCACTTTCTGCGTTTTGTAACCAATAAAAGAAACCTCTACCCGCAAGTCGGACAGCTGAGGCACTCTAATCACATACTCTCCGTTCATATTAGAAGCCGTACCTGTCACTACACGTCCCTCTGCATTGACAATACATACGGTAACTCCGACCATCGGACCCGACTGATCCCGGACAATTCCTCGTAACGTCTTTTGTGCCTCTGCTGACAAAGGCAACAAAGCGATGAATAAAAATATTAGCTTAATAAATACGACTTTCATACTCCTTTATTTTGCTTGAATTGTATTATCGATTTTAAAAATCAAACCATCCCTGGTAAAATGGGGCACATTTTCTCCTGTGGTCGCCGAAGAAGTTCCCGATTCATTACTTAACAAAAGCTGATAGCCGGAAAACCGAACATTCAGTTTTTCATAGAAAATATCAGCACTTGTCGATTCATCACTTTTCAATAAGGTCTGATAGGTTCCTTCTGTACCGACTCCCGGTAATATGTAAAGGGATAAATAATTCGCCTGCAACTGAACAATATGATATTGAAGTTGTTTTTTCAGTTCCTCACCCGATAAAGCAGATAAACTCGACAAATCTTCCGGAATAAAATACATAGCCGGGTACATACACTCATTTTCCTTATATTCTACCCCATCGATGTACTCATAACTCTTGTTATTATCAGTTTTAGTTTTAATCAAACCCGCATCCTTTAAAAGCAAATAAAAATCCTGATACCGGTCTTTCAAGGTATTTATTGTGGTGGGCCTTGTATTTTTTAACTCATCGCTGTCCTTATACAACAACCGATCGATAGCATAGGTCATTCCATTGGTCGTTTCCCAACTCTGTAAAATATTCAATGGACTTCCATCCTGATCATACAATTCACCATCCATGGTATAAAGATAAGTATCACCATTACGGGTAGCATAATAAGCCCGTTCTCTGAAATCCCGGATAGAAGTCAATACGACAGACATATCTGCTATAGACTGCAATGCGCTGGCATCGACATTATTGATATTATCTCCGTTTTTCTCCACAACTTCCTGTGAATCATTAAAATAATTCCCGCCATAATTCATACGCATATTGTATAAATCGCCCTCCAGAATCGAATCCGGAACAATAAACAAAGTATATTTATCGGCAGTCTGGTCTGTCAAAGTAGGAATCGCTTCCACCTTAAACATTGAATTGGCCATAATAGAATAATCCGGAGACAAGAATAGCGGTTTAGTCACAATAGAGAACACCAAAGGCTCGAACACTTGATTAATCCCATAAATAACACCATTGGAACAAAATTCCTTATTAACAACATCTTCTTTATCCACCAACCATGTTTCCCCCATATCTCCTTTGATTCCCTCGTTAAAAAGCACTTCCGGCAACAATAACTCTTCCCCTTCTTTCACATACGGACGCAATAAATAATATAAAGTCAGCTGCGGTACTTCTTCCCAGCTCGTAAAGCTACCTTCCCAATTTCGGTTAAAATAATCCTCCAAGGCAGCATTGGTCGGAGCTAAGCAATTATAGGAATAGGTTAAATACATAAACCAGTCGTCGCGGGTATTATATTCTCCATGATAACCAATTGTACTTGCTAAACAAGGCAACTGGTCTCCGAAAGCAACCGATTTGGATTTGCTGCTCATCCGATAATGATAAAATGTGTAAAGAGAATCCCCGTCATTAGATATGTTTTTATAAGAAACTTCAGCAAAACGATCATATAATTTCAAAAACTGAGAAAAATTTCCTTTCTGCGGTTTCTCCAATGCATTATAAATCGTCCGTAAAGGTTCACATACCTCATCCACAATATACAAAAAGCCATTATCGGTCGCAATTCCTTTCTCGATCACGGAAGCATTCTGCACATAAAGTTGCTCATCATTCCCCTGCCAGTTTACATTCGGCCAGAAAAAGCGATAATTTTCTTCATAATCCGAACATTCATTGGTTTCAAACAAACGGGTGGAAATTACAGGTAAATACAGATTTTCGTTTGCTGTCTTGATTTTACGCCCCGTTATCGGATCGGTCATGTCAAACGGGTTTGGCTGAGCATAGGTCTCAAATTTAAAAGCGGTCCCGTCTCCTTTGGCATCGGCTGCCGCTTCAACATGAAATCCCAATAACATATCGGGCTCATAAGATCGCTTCATAATATGATAAGTCACCAGCAATTTCAACGAATCTTCCGGGATATCTGCCACACCCGAATAACCATGCTGAGCCAGATACCGCTGAAATGCCTCGTCGTTAGGAGCCATCACTGTACATAATTCCCTGCCATTCAAAACAGTTTTATAACCCGCTCTATCAACAGCATCCAAAAATAAGGAGAAGTTCCCCCGTTCCTGCATAATCTCATAAGCATTGCCTCTCAACCAATCAGGCCGCTCATAATATTTGTCTATTTTATCCTCACATCCCCAAAGGATTGAGCATAGTACAAGAAGCACTATTCTTCTGAACAATTTTTCCATAATTTATTCATTTATTCCTAGTTAAGATAAGATTTAAACGTTCGTTTTTGGAGTTGTGAAGAAGAGTGGGCAAAAGCTTAAAACAAACAAACAAACAAAAGAAATACTTAAAAGGAAAAAGTTTGTGCTAAAGTGCAATACATTATATATAAATAGATTATGAAATTGGAGGTTATAAAAAAAGAGAAAGGTGATATTTTTCTTTTTTTCTTATTTTATTAAAAATAAACGAACGTTTTTTTGGTTGAAGAAAATAATAAACATGACTTAAAGTCAATCTTTAATATTTTTAGGCACAACAAAGATTGCACATTTTTGACAAATCACCATTGCACTGAAGTTGTACAATCGGTTGCTCAAAGATAAAAGGTTATTATTAAATTTCAAAAAAATCTTAAGTTATTTTTCAAGATTACAGACTAAAAAACAATATAATGTTATAAAAATTAATTATTACTGATTTTTTTCTTTCCGGCAAGAGATTATAAAAAATTTAATGCTACATTTGCAAATTCAAAAAAAATGAGTGTGCAATTGATAAAGTGGATCATATTATTTTTTGTGGTATGTATTTCTGCGCAGGAAATTTACCAGTTTTTTATGCCTGAAACTCCAAGCCAGATAACGACCAATTTACCGGAAGTAGTCAACAGCCGGAACGATAATATATTACACACCCTGCTTTCTCTTTTACATTTTAATACAGGAGATCTGATAGAAAATGTCTCTCATACAAATTTTGAAAAAAAAGGAGTACTGCGTTTATTTACCCATCTCAAATATAATCATTTGTATTCTCCTGGTTATTCAGGAAATCTTCCCCTATCCTGTCAGTTTCAGTTTACAGGACCGGAACAGACGGACTATTACATTTATGCACTGCATAAAATTGTCATTTAGCAGATAAGATTCAGAACAATCAGACAAATGACACCACAGAGTGTGGTATTTTATCGATATTACAAAGATTATAAACATATTCTTATGAATCTGACTTTATTAATTGTCGTAATCATCACGGCTATTGCATTAGTAGGCATTGCCTTAGGGGTCGCCAGAATTGTATCTCCACGTAAGTTCAACCGTCAAAAAGGAGAAGCTTATGAATGTGGTATTCCAACACGCGGACGTTCATGGATGCAATTCAAAGCAGGATATTACCTGTTTGCTATTCTTTTTCTCATGTTTGACGTAGAAGCTGTTTTTTTATTTCCTTGGGCCGTTACTGTACAGGATGCCGGAATCGATGGTCTGATCAACATCCTGTTCTTTATGGTAATTTTAATTCTGGGACTTGCCTACGCCTGGAAGAAAGGAGCTTTGGAATGGAAATAGGAAGGCCTGGATACGAAAGATGAAAAAGAAAAGTGCGAAGGTTAAATAGCCAGTAAAACGATTGGAGAGCATGAAAAAACCGGAAATAAAATCCATGAAATATGAGGACTTTAAAGATAATGAGTACCTCGAACAACTTAGGGCCAATGGCACTAACGTCATTATGGGATGTCTGGACGACCTCATTAACTGGGGGCGTTCAAACTCCGTCTGGCCTCTTACATTTGCTACCAGTTGCTGCGGTATCGAATTTATGGCAG
>URJC01000244.1 GCA_900548135.1 uncultured Odoribacter sp.
TGTATTGGAGGTATGATTTCGACGACATGCTTTATGACGGACGTCAGGATAACGAAACTCCTTTGAAATTTGTGTGTGGGGGGAAAGCATTTGCTGGGATGGTGACAGACAAGCATGTCCGTTGCAATAATAATATGGTAGCCGGTGGGGCAGGGAAATGGGGAGCTCCGGCTTTAGTTCCTTCGGACGAGATACGTCCCAGTAAATATGTGGCTTATTCAACCACTTATAGTTATGTGACTATGCTTTATGATAATTTGAACGGGGCATTCCTGAATATGAATAATTTTGGTTCTTCTGCAGATCGGTATAAATCGACTTACAAAGATAAAGTCTCTGTAAAGCCATTTGATTTGCCCTGCCAAATGATTTATATGAAGCAGACTTCAAAATCCAATGTCGCTTATGCTGTGTTGGAACATAAAGAAAATCGGGAACGTTATGTATTTACACTTAATACAGAAGAGTCTAAGAATCAAAATCCGATAGTTGCAATAGATTCTTTAGATGCAGGATTAAAAATCAATGAAGCTTTTGAATTTACATTAAACGGTAATTTACCTTACCTTTATTACAGTATAGGTAATGAATGCTATCTGTATGATATCAGTTTGCAGCGGGAAGAAAAAGTGGATTTGGCGTTTGCCAATTCGTTGACAGCGAATGATGGCTCGGAGGAAATTACTTTGTTGGAGCATATTTATTGGAATGATACCGACCCATGGGAATATTTTGTAGTGGCCACTTATGCCAACGGCCGTTATAAATTGTATTTGTATCCTATCCATGGCGGGCGTCCCGATGTTACCGGCAATGTTGTCATGTATGAAGGGGAAGGGAAAGTGGCAGCCATTCATTATGTGATGCCTGAGATGAAACTGGGATTGGTGAATACAACTTATTATCCGTATAATTAATGGTGAGTATGAGAAAGATATTTATTGGTTTTATTTTGTTGTTTATTGGGGTTTTCCCGGCTTTTGCCGGGAAAACCAGGATTGTACTTCATTCTTTTTCTGACCGGCCGGAAAGCGTGACTTTGTCTAATGGTTGGGTTTTACCTCCGGCACCACTTGTGAGTATGCAGATGCAGCCCAGGCAGACGAAGGAATGTGAAGTGGATATTCCCGACATGCGGTATTATACCTTACTTTACGGGGGAAAACAGTACGTGTTTTTTATGGATCCGGGCAAGGATTTTGAGTTGGAATTGCATCCGGCTGGGAAAATGATGGTCAAAGGTGCTTATGCCGGTTTGAATAATTTCCTGATGAAAGTTCAATTTGAGGATACTGTAGCCGTGCAGGAGGGCAAGAAAGCATTTTTCGGAACCACCCAATTGGATAATAAAAGGTTTGATGTCTATACCGGGATATATGAGAGCCAGGTGGTTCAATTAAAGAACAACCATTTGCCCTCCGGGGAAGAAAAGTTGGCCATGGGATGTTTACAAGGGATGTATTTGAAGAATATATACAAATTACTCTCTGACAGTAAAATATTTGGTAAAACATATAAAATTACTGTAGCCGGTGACTATGCCCGGCCTTTGGTGAAATTGAAATTGGTCCCTGAACTGGTGTATTATCCCGGTTGGGGGGATTTCCTGAGGGAATGGATGTACACCCGGATGGCTGCCGGGAAGGTCCAATTGAAGAATCCCCATTTTTGGATAGCTGAATGGGCGAAGAGTATTCCCAATCCTTTCTTGCGGGAACATTTTGTTGATTACCTGACCGAAAGGGAGGTTGTGATGAAGTATTTTGATTCTTATACCCGTGAACGTTTTGAATCGGCCAAGCGTTTGGTGAAAGACCCGGAGATTGTGAAACGCCTTGATGAGCGGATAGCTCAGATACCTGTACAAATAGACTGTCCTGATGTGGCGGAGTGTGTGTTTGAAGATGTCCAGGGAGAAAAAGTGGCGTTGGGCGTGTTTAAGGGAAAGTATGTTTTTATTGATTTTTGGGGCTTGGCTTGCAGTCCTTGTATAGGAGAATTACCTTATTTTCATGCGCTTGCGGAGAATTTTAAAGGGAAGAAAATAGAATTTATTTCTATTGCTTTGGAACGCAACCGAGGCAACTGGAAGGCTTTTTTACAGAAAAGACAATTAGAGGGAAATCAATTTATCATGCCGGATTTGAATAGAAATCCTATTTGGGAGAAAATCGGTTTGAGCGGAATCCCTCGTTTTGTGTTGGTTGGGCCGGATTCCAAAGTGCTGATAAAATCTTGTTATCGTCCCTCCAATTTGGTATTGGGAGTCCAGTTACAATCTTTTTTACAGACGAAATAATATAAACGTGTATGATTATGAAATTTATAAAGACATTTTTATTCTGTATTACAGGGGTGGTGATGGCTATGGGCCTCTTTGCCCGGGAAACAGCGGAAATCAGTGTGAAAACCAATTTGAAGGATGCCAGGAAAATATCCGTTATACCTCTGAATAATTTCCGGTTGTATGATCTTGACAAAGGCGAACTGGATGAAAAGGGGCAGGGCAAATTGCAAGTAACGACCAAGACCCCCTTTATGGGAATGTTGAAGATAACAACGGCAGAAGAGAAGCCCTTGTCTTCTGTTGTTTTGTATATAGCCCCTGCCGGGCAGTTGAAAGTGGAGGTCATCATGAAGGAGGGCGGGGTGAATCCGGTTGTCTCTTTTGAAGGGAAATGGAATAAGGAGAATGCTTATCTGCGTACTTTGCCAATGGTTTTTTTGAATAATATGAGTTGGAAAGATGTAGAAAATACGCTTCGCAAATTAGAAGAAAAGTGTAATCAGGAAACTTATTCTGCAGAATTTAAATCTTATATGCAGCAAGTTTTAGGGGCTTTGGTGTTAACTAAGCAATTGCCTGCTTTCCCTGCTGATTCCAAAGAACGTGCAACAGCTTTGAAAAGTCTGTTGCGGGATTTGAAACATGAGACTTATTGGCAGTCAATGCCCCAATGGCCGGATGTCGTAGATAAAATTTTTAAGGACCTTGAGTTTTCTCAACTGATAAAGCCTTCCAAAGACGGATTGAGTAACCGTCTGAAATGTATCGGGGATGAGGATATCAGGAATTGGTATGGCGTGTATGTATTACAGCGTTGGGTGAATTTCCGGAGTTGGTATGAGGAACAACCCATCGATATGATAAAGAAAATGCGGCCTTATTTTACTACCGAATATGGGAAAAAAGAGTTTGAATTGATTCTTAAACAGTATAACCGTATTGAAAACAATTGGGGACATTTGCGAAACCGGACTGCACCTGACTTCAATTTTGAAGATGTGAATGGAAATATGGTGAAGTTGTCGGATTATAGAGGTAAATTTGTCCTGTTGGATGTGTGGAATATTTATTGCGGCCCTTGTATGAATCAAGTGCCTTATTTAAAGAAGTTTGAACCGGAGTTGGAGAAGATGGGGGTTGTCGTGATAGGGGTTTCTTGCGATCCGCAAAAGATAAAAGATAAATGGAGAAATACGGTGAAATCCAAAGGAATGCCCGGAATACAGGTGATTATGGATAATGGTAGAGGGTCTGCCTTTATGAAAGATTACTCTATAGCGGGTTTCCCCACTTTTTGCTTGATAGGGCCTGATGGGGTTGTGATAAATCCGTATATGCCAAGGCCTGAGATATCTGGATTTATGAAATCAATACGTCAAAAGATAGATGCTTATAACCAAAAATATTAGTATTTGTTAGGTAATCAGATGGAAGAAATGGTTATCTTTTGAAATTACTGTTAGCCCATCAGTAGGGCCAACACAAAAATAAAATCTTTTCTAAGGGTGTCCTTCAATTTTTTGTAGGCACCCTTTTTTAGGGTTTTCACCGTATTGACAGAAATATTCAATCGTTCAGCGATTTCGTTGTTGTTGTTCCCGTCCAGCCCGAGTAAAATAATTTCCCGGGTTTGAGGCGGAAGCTTGTCTATTGCCTTGTGTAGCAAACGTAAAGTTTCCTGATAAGTAATTTCCTGGAAGAAGGTCCGGTTGTCTTCGTTCTCATTCTGCTGTACAGAGTACTGGTGGGCTATCTTCTGATGTTTGAGGTGGTCCAGGCATAAATTGCGTGCTGTGGTATAGGCAAAAGATTTAGCTTTTTCGCAGGCATCAAAGTCTGCTCTTCTTTCATAGAGACGGATAAAAGTATCCTGGGTGATGTCACGGGCAACAGAAGCATCTTCCGTGTATTTTCGTGTAAAACGGTATACCGGTTCAAAATATTCTTCAAAAAATAGTTTAAATTCTTTATTGCTTTTGAGCACCATCATTTTATTTGTAGAAAGATCCCAAGTTCTGGTTACAAATATAATTTATTATTGCAATTGGTTCCTATTTTTTCATTTTTTCACTCACCCACTTTCTTTAATCGGTCGTTATAGGTGTAAAATTAATCAAATTTTATGAAAGAGTTAAAAATAAGATATCAGGTGGCCCGTTGGATTTCCCGTAAAATAATAGGGGTAGCAACACCGGAAGAAGAATACTGTCTGGAGAAATGGCGGGTTTCAGATGAGGTACACAGGCGGGAATATGAGACTATCCGGAAGAGATTGGCAAAGGAGCTACGGGGAAAATCA
>URJC01000245.1 GCA_900548135.1 uncultured Odoribacter sp.
TATCTGATCCCGTCTAATTCTGATGTGTCTGGAAATGAAATTAATAAAGAAGGTTTTTCTGCAATAACACAAAATATATTGATAGGCTTGTCTCTTCTTTTTTCGTTGGTGACCTGGAGCTGGGCAATAGTTTTATTATCCAAGGCTGAGGATGGGGATTATTATTTTGTTGCAGGTACGGTGATGGGCGGTCTGGCTTGTATTTGTACCAGCCTGATCGCTTTAGTTGCGAGTATTGCAAAACAAATCCGGAATAGTTATACTGACCATGACCGTAGTATGTGGCCAAAGTTGGTATTGTTGATGGGTACTATATCCTTTGTATGGGGATTGGTAATAATCCTTTCTATGGTGGGTAATGTTGCAAATACAACCGGCTTTATTATGATCGGACTTGGATTGGTTTGTTTCAGTATTTCCAGTAAAGTGGTTTTGCTGGCTAAGGTTTGGAAACAGAGTTTTGCTTTGGCTAACCGAATTCCGGTTATTCCCGTGATAACTGCTTTATTATGTTTGTTTATGGCAGCTTTTTTATTTGAAGAAGGGTTGTATGATAATGCTTTCTTTGTACCCGCCAGGGTGTTGGTTGGCTTAGGGGCAATTTGTTTTTGCTTGTTCTCTATTGTTAGTATTTTGGAAAGTGGTACTTCAAAAAAATAATGTATTCTGAGTGATTAACAATGGTTGGTAAACGTAGAATTGAAATTGAATCCGTATCTTTGTCATAAGATACGGATTTATTTATGGAGAATCAACCATTAGCAGAGAGATTGCGGCCAAAGACCTTGGATGATTATATCGGACAACAACATTTGGTCGGGAAAGGAAAAGTGTTGCGCAAGATGATCGAGTCGGGCGTAGTTTCTTCGTTTATTTTGTGGGGACCTCCGGGAGTTGGGAAAACCACCCTGGCGATGATTATTGCAGAACAGCTGAAGCGCCCTTTTTATGTCCTGAGTGCTGTCAGTTCTGGTGTAAAAGATGTACGTGAAGTGATTCAGAAAGCTGAAGGACAACGTTTTTTCAATACTCCTAATCCTATTCTTTTCATTGACGAAATTCATCGTTTTTCAAAAGCTCAGCAGGATTCATTATTAGCAGCTGTTGAAAAGGGAACGGTAACTTTAATTGGAGCTACCACTGAAAATCCTTCTTTTGAGGTGATTTCTCCTTTATTGTCCCGCTGTCAGGTATATGTATTGAAAGCCCAGGAAAAAAATGACCTGGAAAATCTGATTGACCGGGCTATTACCAAAGACTTTTATTTGAAAGAAAAGCATATTGTCGTTAAGGAAAAAGAAGCTTTGATTTCTTTTAGCGGCGGGGATGCCCGTAAATTGCTGAATATTCTGGAGTTGGTGGTGAACGCCCAGTCCGGTCCTGAAATTGTTATTGATAACGACACTGTCCGGAAAGAATTGCAGGAAAATCCTTTGATGTATGATAAGGATGGTGAACAGCATTATGATATCATTTCAGCAATGATTAAATCTATCCGGGGAAGCGATCCTAATGCAGCCCTTTACTATATGGCCCGGATGTTGGAGGGGGGAGAAGATCCCAAATTTATTGCCCGGCGTTTATTGATTTCTGCTTCGGAGGATATCGGTTTAGCGAACCCGAATGCCATGTTATTGGCTAATGCTTGTTTTGATATTATTCATAAAATAGGTATGCCGGAAGCCCGTATACCTTTGTCTGAATGTGTTATTTATTTGGCAACCTCACCCAAAAGTAATTCTGCCTATATGGCTATCAATGAAGCGATGGCCCTGGTACGGCAAACTGGAAATGTGCAGGTTCCTTTGTATCTTCGGAATGCTCCGACCAAACTGATGAAGGAACTCAATTATGGTAAGGATTATAAATATGCCCATGATTATCCGGGGAATTTTGTGGAAATGGAATTCATGCCGGAAGAATTAAAAAAACAAGTGTTTTATAGACCTCAAAGTAATGCGGCAGAATTGAAAATTTTAGAACGGCTGAAGGGATGGTGGAAGAAGTATAGGTAAAGATTAGCCGGGATGGGTTAGCGACTTAAATACTAAGTTTGAACATTTAAATACTAGGTTATGAAGATATTGAATGAAATCACAAGCCAGGATATGTTTTTCCTGATGGCTGGTCCTTGTGTCATCGAAGGGGAAGAAATGGCTTTAAAAATTGCCGGACATGTGTCCGGGATCACGGACAAATTGGGCATTCCTTATATTTTTAAGGGATCTTTTAAAAAGGCAAACCGTTCGCGTTTGGATTCTTTTACGGGTATTGGTGATGAGAAGGCATTAAAAATTCTTGCTAAAGTGCGTAAAGATTTTCAGGTTCCTGTAGTAACAGATATTCATAGTGTTGAAGATGCTGTAATGGCTGCCGAATATGTGGATATATTACAGATCCCTGCTTTTCTTTGCCGGCAAACCGATCTTTTAGTGGCTGCAGCCCATACAGGTCGGGTGGTGAACATTAAGAAAGGGCAATTTTTATCACCTGAGGCAATGCGTTTTGCAGTGGATAAGATACGCGAATCAGGTAATGAGAATGTGATGGTGACGGAGCGGGGGACCACTTTCGGATACCAAGATTTGATTGTAGACTACCGGGGTATCCGGATTATGCAGGAGGCTTGCCAGTGTCCTGTTATTGTTGATGCAACTCACTCTTTGCAGCAACCGAATCAAGCCTGTGGGGTGACAGGGGGGCGGCCGCAGTTGATAGAAACTATCGCTAAGGCTGGAATTGCAGTTGGGGCAGATGGTATTTTCCTGGAGACTCATCCTGACCCAAGCGTTGCTAAATCGGATGGTGCTAATATGTTGCGTTTGGATTTATTAGAAGGATTGTTGGAAAAATTGGTCAGAATCCGGAAAGCAGTCAGCTGAAAGATAGATTCGCTGATGATAAAATTTGAATCTGCTATAAACTTATAGTTATGAGAAAGTTCTATGTTTTACTTTCTCTTTTGTGGTGTGTTTGCGGCTGTGTAGGTAAAAGAGTGCAGGTGAATGAGGTGGATGATTATC
This sequence comes from uncultured Odoribacter sp., assembly GCA_900548135.1. GTDB lineage: Bacteria > Bacteroidota > Bacteroidia > Bacteroidales > Marinifilaceae > Odoribacter. Next base: position 3,024 of record URJC01000245.1, read on the forward strand.
CCCGGATATTTCCGGACTACAGGGAGGTGACTATACCGGTAAATATGGCTCCTTTGAATTTTAAGATGGAGGGAGCTGACCGGATAGAGGTGGAATTCCGGAAAGGAGAAAACTTGCTTTACGTTTGCAAAGGACGGGAGAAGATTGATATTCCTTTGAAAAAGTGGAGACACATGCTGGAAGCCTGCAAAGGAGAAGACTTGTTTGTTAAGGTTTTTGTTTGCAATCAGGACCAATGGTTGGGGTATAAATCTTTTCCGGTTCATGTGGTTACTGATTCGATTGATCCATATTTGGCTTATCGTTTGATAGAACCGGGATATGAATTGGGAAAACGTCTGGCACTTTTTCAGCGGGACCTCTCTACTTTTGAAGAAAAGGCTTTCGTCCCTGCTTCTTTGGTAGAAAATAGTTGTGTGAATTGCCATGCATTTTGTAATTATGCTCCGGATCGTTTTATGTTTCATATCCGTTGGGATAAGGCAGGCACTGTGATTGCCGAACCGGGAAAAATGCAGAAGGTCAATACGAAGACTGATCGGGTAATCGCCCCCGGAGCCTACCGGATGTGGCATCCGTCCGGTAAATATATTGTTTTTTCCAACAATAAAACTCATCAGGCTTTTCATGCCTTGCAGGAAAAGAAAATAGAAGTATATGATCTGGCTTCCGATTTGATGATTTATGATGTTGTTCACAACCGTGTATTAACGGATTCTCGTTTTACTGAATCCGAGGTTTGGGAGACTTTTCCTGCCTGGTCGCCGGACGGAAAATACCTTTATTTCTGTCAGGCATTGAGTCAGAATATGCCTATGGGATATCAGAAATTGAAGTATAGGCTTTATCGGGTGGTTTTTGATGAACAAACAGGGGCATTGGCTGATTCTATAGAAAAAATTACTATTCCGGATGAAGAGCTGAAAAGTGTTTCTTTTCCGTCGGTTTCTCCGGATGGCAGGTATGTGCTCTATACAGTGACCCAGAGCGGGACCTTTCCAGTCCACCATAAGGATGCTGATCTGGAAATGCTGGATTTGAATACCGGATTGCCTGTGGATATAGGAGTACTGAATAGCCGCTTTTGTGAGAGCTATCATGTATGGTCGTCTTCTGGACGATGGATTGCTTTCAGTAGCCGGAGAATGGATAATCTGTATACACATACCTATTTTGCTTATTTTGACCGTTATGGTAAAGCGGGTAAACCTTTTATTCTTCCTCAGCGGGATCCGGATTATTATGTGACGGGCTTAAAGTCTTTTAATATTCCGGAATTTATAAAGGGACCAGTCCGGGTGTCTCCTTACGAACTGGAAAAAGTCATTAATGGCAAAGCCGAAAATGCGCTGTGATATGAAAAAAAGAACCAACTTGATATTTTTGATATTCCCTTTGATTTGGGCCTTTTATTTTATTTTTATGAAAGGGCATATCCTCCATTGGGAAAGTACTGATTTTTTTGTCAGAGATTGGGGATATAGTCAACAATTTTTGTTGAAACCCGGGGGATGGGG
>URJC01000246.1 GCA_900548135.1 uncultured Odoribacter sp.
CGAACGGGTTTTTGATAAGGCTGCTATAACCATCTCCTGAGTTTCCTTATCCAATGCCCCCCACAATTGAGTGGGCGCACGCATCAATCCCTGAGCCAAAAAAGCTGCATCTACCAAAGGCTGGGAAGGGATAGTAAAATTCATATAATCCGGTGATTGCGGATCAACAGCATTGCGAATAGCCTTTTTGGCCAATGTCAACAATTCTCCCCGCATCTGCCCTTCCCGCGTTTCATCTGTTCCCAATTCCAACCAGGGAGCTATACCACAAATCAAACGCCCGAAAGCTTCCAAATGGGCATATTTACGGCGTTGCTCCGGACTTACCGCTTCAATAGGCAATCTTTGTTTCAACTCTCCTTTACTCAAAGCATCCAACACCGGATAAGCAATCTTATAAGCGGTCTCGCACCACCACATCCGGTCATCCTGTTTCACTTCCTGTTTCTTACGGGCATAAGTTCCCTCAAAAAACAGGATTAAACACAATAGCACACAAATTTTTTTCATCACTATGTTAAGTTACTAATTCATCACCTCCTATACTTACGGTCAATAGCCTCCAGATAATAGTAATCTGCATAAACCAACGGTTTATCAATTTCAGCTCCATGAGGAATACTTCCCACAGAATGCATCAATATGAAATTCCCGTTCTCTCCAGGTTTTGACAAATAAGTCGGAGAAGAAAGGCTCTTTAATATTTTATCTGCATACTTCCGGTAATTTTTTCTGGAATAATGGTCCAGTTCATATAAAGCAGAGGCAATGACGGCTGCTGCTGACACATCCCGGGGTTCATCCGGAATTTTAGGAGCATCCAAATCCCAATAAGGAATTAAATCCTCCGGCATACGGGGATGTGAAAATAAATAACCGGCAATTTTCTCTGCCTGTAAAAGGTACTTACGGTCTTTAGTATACCGGTAACAAAGTGTATACCCATATAGAGCCCAAGCCTGACCTCTTGCCCAAGCCGACTCATGGGAATATCCCTGAGCAGTATGTTTATGCAACACTTTTCCTGTTTCCGGATCATAGTCTATAACATGATAACAACTATAATCCGGGCGGAAATGATTTTTCAATGTTTGATCAGCATGGGATACAGCTATCTTATAATAGGTCGAATCTCCGGACAAACGTGTGGCTTCAAATAACAGTTCCAGGTTCATCATATTGTCAATGATTACCGGACAGGTCCATCCCCGTTTTGCCTGCCATCCTCCAGTCACATTCCAGGATTGAATAATCCCGGCTCCCGGACGAAATCGGGTAGATAGCGATTTTGCCGCCTGAATAATCACCGGTTTATAATTCCTTTTATTCCCAAACCGATATCCATTCCCATAGCTGCATTCAATCATAAATCCGATATCATGATGCCAGGTCAGGTACTGAATTTTATCCAGCGCCTCTGTATACTTCTCAGCTTCTTTTTTCCATTGTTCCTTACCCGTTAAATGATAGAGATACCACAAACTCCCGGGGAAAAAACCACTCGTCCAATCCTGAAAAGAAGTATATTGGATTACCCCATCCTTATTTGTCGTCCGGGGGCTCAATATTTTCCCTTGATTTTCCATTGCCGCTATCATTTGCTCCAGCTGTTTCTCAGCAAAAGCAATTTCTTTTTTCATCGGTTGCTTTCCTCCCATAATACCCAGCACACCCAATACAATCAGCAACCACCACTTAGTCATTTTCATCACTTTTAATTCAAATACATTTATAAATTGTTGATTCATTATCTGAACTCTCAGACTAACCCGGAAACAACAGCAAATTTTCCAATCCGATTCCGATCATTCTACTCCTGCCGGTTCCCAATACACTTTCTCCTTGATGGTTTGAATCTGTTCTTTTAGAACTTCTGCCGGTTGACTTACTTCATTTCCCATGATCCATAGCGGGAATTCCCCTCCCTCTTTCCGGTAAGCAGGTTGCAAATAAGCCTTGTCTAAAACGACATATCCATTCCGCTGGTAGTAATTAATCCGGCGGCACGCAATTTCTGTTTCTGCCGGTTCCACCTCCAGGATCCGCACCCCTTTCAGGTGTTCTTTTACCCAGTCCAACACTTGCTGTCCGATTTTCCTGTTACGCATGTCAGTAGACACAGCTAAATGTTCCAGATAATAGAAAGTCGTAAAATCCCAGTAAACAAATAAACCGGCTAAACCCCCATCACACTCCACTGCATTAAAATACATCGCCGTTTCTGTCCGGAGCAATTTTTCCAACTGTCCAATATCCCGGCGTTCCTCCTCCGGGAAAGCTTCTTCATATACTTTCATCAATTTCCGGAACTCTGCATTTCCGGCATCCGTAATTCTTCGCAGTGTTATCATAGCGCTATTTCTATTTTATCGGTAAATCCAATACCACAGGATCATGGTATTTCTGCTGTAATTCTTTCATGGCAGCAAACAATTCCCTTTTAACCTTAGCATATTCCGATACAGTATATAAATTGACCTTTTCATGAGGATCATTCACTATATCAAAAAGCTGGATCTGCTTTGCTTTCGGATAAACGATCAATTTATACTTATCCGAGCGGACCATTCGTTGTACATCTTTATACGCACCAAAAATATATTTTTCTCCTTTAGCCTGTTTCTTTATAATCGGCATCAAAGATGGAAAATCCACAGTCGCAGGAATTTCAACCCTAGCCAGTTCACACAGAGTAGCATAAATACTCTGCATATAAATGAGTTCATTATTCTTTTCACCGGCCTTTATGTCCGGCCCACAAATAATAAAGGGTACCCGAACCGTTTGTTCATACAAATTCTGTTTTCCCATCAGTCCATGCATACCTAAGCTCAGCCCATGGTCAGAGGTAAAAATAATATAAGTATTCTTATCATTTCCCGAAACTTTCAATGCCTCCAGAATCCGGCCAATCTCCTGGTCACAATGAGAAATAATTGCATAATATTCCTGTCGGTGGGTACGTACTGCTTGTTCAGTCCTGGGAAAAGGAGCCAATTGCTCATCCCGGATATATTTATCCCCTTGGTCAAAAGGATGTTCCGGCAAAAAATTATCAGGTATCCGAATACTATCTACCGGATATAAGTCCAGAAATTTCTTCGGAGACTGACGGGGATCATGCGGAGCATTAAAAGCGACATAAGCAAAAAAAGGTTTCCGTTTCTCTGCATCATAATTCATCAGATAATCAATGGCCACATCTGCAAATAATTCCGACGTATGTTGTTGCGCTATATAGGGTTTCCCGATCTTTCTTTTCCCTCTCTCATTCGTAATCATATCCCGGACTGCCGGGGTCCAATGGCCATGATACTTCTTATCTGTAGGATTCCAGGTGCTTTTATCAAAACGCTGATATGCCATTTTACGATTACCGCTTTCATCCGTACTTTCATACATACCTTTTCCAATCGCTTTGGCTTGTCCGAAACATTTCAAAAGAGAATAGTCAGAATTATGCCACTTGCCAAATTCGATCGTTTCATACCCGTTTTGTCCCAATACTTCACCAATCAAAGGAACCTCAGTTGGATGTTTATGTTTCGTGCGTGCCCAAGTATCCAGGTAAGTATCATTAAAAGAACAGTTAAACACACTCTGACCGGTAATCAGCATACAACGGCTGGCTACTGAAACAGCAGCCGACCACGACCCTTGGTTAAAAGCATGGGTAAACACAGTTCCCCGTTCCACCAACCGATCCAGGTTAGGGGTATGCACTTCCTTATTATTCAAACAACCGATCGACTCAAAAGTCTGGTCATCTGTTACAATCAAAAGGATATTCGGTTTTTCCTGTATCTGTGCCGCAACCGGATAAATCATACCTGCCAGAAAATTTCCGGTCAATACAAAATGTTTTAACTGTCCCATCATCCTTTACTCACCTAAATTCTCATAAATATTTCCCTCTTTGATCTCATCAGCTTCTCCCCCATTCTGATAATACTCATGTGCCAATACACTGTATTTTTTATACATACGGGTAGCTACTTCTATTTCATCCCCTTCTGTCAAAGGTACATGTATGTGATGAGGTTTCTGAACAAATTCCAATTCCCAATTTCCCAGCTCGTTGTAAAAAGCATTTGCCCGGAAAGACTCCCTGCCATGGGTCAATTTCAACCCTTCTTCAGAATAATCTGTACCTGCATTCAAATGCTCCTGCAACATAGCATAAAATTTCTGCCATCTCTGCAAATAATAATCCGAAATCAATCCACACCATTCTCTCCACGAATAGTCAAAAATCAAAGGATCCCCATCAGCTCCCCATATAGTTACCAAAGCAGTTGCATCCCGTTCCAGTAAATCCTTTTCCTCCTCTGTCTTTCCCCAACTCCGGGCATCTGAAAGCCATTTGTCAAAGTTAAACTCACTTCGGGTACGCAATAATTCATCCACATCTTTCATCAATTGTAAAAAACGTCCGGAATGCAAAGCAAAAGCTTCACGATCCTTCTGACGGAAAGCTGTTGCTGCCTCTTTATGGATAGCCTGACCTAAATTCGACATCAACTGCCTTTGCA
>URJC01000247.1 GCA_900548135.1 uncultured Odoribacter sp.
GCGGTCCCAAACCCTTTTGGGACGCCCTTCCGGATCATATTGAAGGTTGTTTGTCCGTTTACAATATTCTTGATTCCTGCTTTCAGGTTTTCCCTGGCTTGTGGGGTGGGTCATACCATAATCACCAGAGGGGGGTATCACACCCTGCCCGAATGATTGGCAACTAATGTTAATGCTTTGTTGGCTTTGGATTTCTGCATATCAGGATGTGCTAGAAGAATCACAACTTTGGTGTTTTCGTTTTTTCCATTTTTATGGCATTTAATTGACTGATGGACAATGCTATTATGAATGTGAATACAAATTCTTCATATTTAAAGGGGGAGGTTTGTTATTTCCAAAGTTATGAAAAAGTTGATGGGAGGCCAATACTTTGTATCTGTTTTATGTAAAGATCGCATAAATTTATGTATTTTCGTTACTGGTTCATAAGTGTGCTTGTTATGAAAAAACGTTTGATTATTAGTATCCATGATAAGCTATATGGCAATAAATTTGGACTTCTTTGAAGGAATACCCTTATTTTGAAGCTTATCATACTAATATTAAACTGGAGTGGGAAATTGAGTAATGTCTTGGCGCAAATTGTTTATGATGCCGGGAAAATAAAGTCCTGTGAGGAGTTTTTTCGGATGGAACATTAAAAGTTAAATTAGAGTATAACAGAGGTATTCGACATGGTGATGCTCAATTTTTACTGTTCTACTGGATATTTATTTGGAGAAGGCAAATATAAAAGGGGAAAACGCACAGGGACCTGGAAATTAAATCTATGTTTTAATTGTTAGCTTTATGGCCCAAACAAATAATCCCAATCTTTTGGGAACAGAACCGATTGGTAAATTATTGATACAGTATTCAATACCAGCTATCATTGCAATGACTGTAACGTCTTTATACAACATCATTGATAGTATTTTTATTGGACATGGTGTTGGCCCATTGGCGATCTCGGGGTTGGCTTTGACATTTCCATTGATGAATCTGATCATTGCCTTTTGTACATTGATCGGAGTGGGAGGGGCTGCAATCAGTTCTATTTATTTGGGGCAGAAAGACGACCGAAAAGCATCGGAAGTACTACATAATGTTTTGATCCTTTGTATTATTGCTGGTTTTTGTTTCGGTGGAATTACCTGGTATTTTTTGGACAAGATCTTGCTTTTTTTTGGCGCAAGTGAGGATACCTTACCCTATGCTCGGGACTTTATGCAAGTGCTTTTATTGGGGAATCCGGTTTCATTCTTGTTTATTGGTTTAAATAATGTGATGCGTGCCACCGGCTATCCTAAGAAAGCCATGTTGTCTTCTTTATTGACAGTGGGAGTGAATGTGATTTTAGCTCCTATCTTTATTTTTCAGTTGAAGTGGGGGATTCGTGGTGCTGCAATGGCCACTGTATTAGCACAAATTTGTGGATTAGCATGGGTATTGTATCATTTTTTACAATCTTCCAGTTATATTCATTTCCAGAAAGGATATTACCGATTGAATCGGCATATCATGGGGCATATTTTTTCGATTGGGATGGCTCCTTTTTTATTGAATGTATGCGCCAGTGGCATTGTGATTATTCTGAATCATAATTTTAAACTGTATGGAGGAGATTTGGCTATTGGCGCTTATGGGATTGTGAATCGGGTGGCTACCTTATTTGTGATGGTGGTAATTGGGTTGACACAGGGAATGCAACCTATCGTGGGGTATAATTTTGGTGCCCGGCATTGGGAACGGGTACAGCAAACACTTCAAAAGGTGATTTTGCTGGCAGTGACGATTATGGGAATGGGCTGGTTGATGAGTGAATTATTGCCGGGACACCTTGTCGCTATGTTCTCGGATGACCATGAGCTGAATTTACTGGCCGAAGTGGGGCTGAGGATTACAATCCTTTCCTTTCCTATGGTCGGGGCACAAATCGTGATTACTAATTTTTTCCAATCCATAGGCAAAGCTCAAATATCTATCCTGTTATCACTGGCACGGCAGTTATTATTTCTGGTACCTTTGCTATATATCCTGCCGCATATCGGACACTTGGATATCTATGGGGTGTGGGGGAGTATGCCTGTTGCTGATACATTAGCATTTATTGCTGCTATATTGACATTGAGGTGGTATTTGAGAAGAATTAAAAGACAAAGGGCCGGAATGGCTTGATGACAAATTTGGAATGATTTCTAACTTGATTTTGTTTTTTTCGTATATTCAGAAAAAAATGATGATTGATTTTAGATCTGTGAGTTTGTCGGACAGGAAATTATTGATTTCTTTTCTTTATCCCTCAGACAGACGGGATAGTAATTTATCGTTTGCTAACCTCTGTTGTTGGCAGTTTCTGACTTGCAGTAGTTTTGCTGTGATAGAAGGACAACTGGTATTCCGTTTTTGTTTTCCGGCCCGTAAAACGGTATATACTCTTCCTGCAGGTGAGAAAGCCGGACAGGAGGTTATTCGTCATTTGGCACAACAAGCTATGGAAGAGAATATGCCTCTTTACTTGTACGGTATTGTCCCGGAGATGAAAGAACAGTTGGAAAATATTTTTCCCGGAGTTTTTGAATATCGTGAAGAAAGGGATCATTTCGATTATCTTTATTTACGAATGGACCTGGCAAGGTTGCAGGGGAAGGCTTATCAAACAAAGCGGAACCATGTGAATAAATTCAGAAAGAACTATGATTATCGGTATACTCCGATGACGGCAGAGATGGTTCAGGATTGTCTGGTTATGTATGATGAATGGTGTGAAGCAAGGCATTGTGAGGAAGAAGTCAGCCTGGTATATGAACGGCAGGCTTTAAAGTATGGGATGGAACATTTTCAGGAGTTAGGTTTGTTAGGAGGGGTCTTGTGGGTTGACGGTAAAATTATCGCTTTTACTTTTGGGGCAGCTATCAACCGGGATACCTTTTGCGTACATGCAGAAAAAGCTTTACTGACCTATGAAGGTGCCTATAATACAATTAATTGGGAATTTGCTAATCAGTTACCTGGTCATTATATTTATCTTAACCGGGAAGAAGATTTAGGAGTTCCCGGTTTACGTAAAGCAAAACTATCCTATCGTCCGGTACAATTGCTGGAAAAAGGGATTGCGGTATGTGCAGAAGGACTTTGGGATCGTTTATTATAGTAGTGTTTATGAATTTAGCAATTCTTTGGTTGTTTTTTTATAAAAGGGCATGGATGGGTTTAGAAATATAGACCGGCCGTTTATCTATGACGAAATTAAGCAATATTTATTACTTTTTCTGGTTTTAATCATTTAATAATTGTGTATCTTAGCCTCTCTAAAAACAGACTACACTTTCATTAAAGATAGTATATATTGGGTGTAGCTGGAAGATGAACTGACGGGATCCGTATTCCTGCCGATAAGATGAATCAAAATGAAATTTTTTAAAGGTAAAAGTCAGCTTGCTGAAGATGAAGCTGCTAAATTGACTGAGATCGGGCAAAAGATTAAAGCTTATAAAGCAAAAGGATGTAGGGTTCCTTCCCATAAAATGATTAAGACGGCTGAACAGATTGAGGGAATTCGTAAAAGTGCAGCTATTAATACAGCTGTTTTGGATTTGGTAGCTGAGCAGATACATGCCGGCATGTCTACGGAAGAAATCAATACGTTGGTGTATAATTATACAGTAGCTCATGGTGCAATACCAGCTCCTCTGAATTATGAAGGATTCCCAAAAAGTGTTTGTACTTCCCTTAACGATGAGGTGTGTCACGGGATACCCGACAAGCGTGTTATTTTACGGGATGGAGATATTATTAATGTGGATGTTTCAACTATTTTAAACGGATATTTTTCAGATGCTTCGCGAATGTTTATGATTGGCGGAGTCAGGTCTGAGGTTCGGAAATTAGTAGAAGTGGCCCGTGAATGTCTGGAACTGGGTTTTAAAGCTGCCCGTCCCTGGGGATTTCTGGGAGATATAGGAGCCGCTGTGCAGGAGCATGCAGAAAAACATGGTTATTCGGTGGTCAGGGAATTCGGAGGGCACGGCGTAGGATTGAAATTTCATGAAGATCCTTTTGTCAGTCATACCGGAAAAAAAGGAACAGGTATGTTATTGGTGCCGGGTATGGTTTTCACGATTGAGCCCATGATTAATATGGGGTCCCGTAAAATCTTTATCGATGCGGATAATGATTGGACGGTGTTGACGGATGATGGAATGCCGTCAGCTCAGTGGGAATATACAGTTTTAATAACTGAAACAGGGGCAGAAATAATTACAGGATAAAGATATAAGCAATTGACTTATATTTTTTCCAATATTTCTTCCGGGCTGTCCACGATATAATCAGCTCCGTTTTCCTTCAGTTCTTTACGTGAACGGAATCCCCAGCTCACTCCAATGGAAGTCAGATGACTGTTGCGGGCAGTTTGCATATCGACACCGGAATCTCCTACATAAAGGGTCTCTGCCGGTGAAGTATCGGTTTGGGAAAGAATCTCATAAACAATGGCAGGATCAGGTTTTACAGGAATATTTTCCCGTTGT
>URJC01000248.1 GCA_900548135.1 uncultured Odoribacter sp.
GTGTATTGCTGATCAAGACAAAACGTGGAGAGATTGGAAAACCAAGCTTTAGAATTACACAGAAATTCACCTATAGCTGGGAGCCTAAAACTATTCCTATGCTGAATGCTGCCGAGTATGTGACTTTGATGCAGGATGCTTTGTGGAATGCTGCTGCTTATGATGGTTTTCAACCTCAGGACGTGAAGAAATTAACTCAATACCGGGATATCCTTTATGATGTAACCAATCCTTATTTCGATGAATTCAACCAGGAAACAGATTGGTTGTCATTAGTGGTAAATAATCCTTTGAGTAGTACGACAGATTTTGCAATGAATGGAGGTGGTGCACGGGCAACCTATAATTTTTCTCTTAGTTATACGAAAGAAAATGGTACCACGATCGGTTCTGATTTTAAACGTATCACTGCCCGTTTAAATTTGGATTATAATCTTTCTACCCGTCTGAAGGTGGCTTCTTCATTTTCATATGCAGAAGGCTTGCGGAATAATCCTTCCAGTACGGCAGGCTCTCCCCGTGACATTGCTTTTAAAAAGATGCCGAATATGAGTCCGTGGATTATTGATGATGAAACGGGATTGCCTACGGACCAGTATTTCTTGTCGCCGGATAATTCCGACCGGATTCAGAATTTGGTTAATCCGGTGGCTATGGTGCACCTGTCCAATGATAAGGATTTGAATAGGGCTGTTAATGCTCAGTTTTCGATGAATTACAATATTTTCAATGGACTGGTGGCAAATGCTATTGTAGCATTTCACCTCTCTACCAATAAGAATAATTCTTTTGTTCCCGCAGAAGCAATGGGAGTGGCCTGGACTAATTCGCAATATAATCTGGCTTCGGAAGGAAGTTCAAACTCTGCTTCTGTTTATGCAAAATTGTTATTGAGGTATGCCCACACTTGGGGAAAACATTATGTAGGGTTGTCTAGTGCGATAGAAACAAATGAAGGAAATAGCTCATCGTATAGTAGCTCTGTATATGGAATTGGAACGGGTGAGTTAGGGGATCCTTCTGCCGGAGGTGTACCCAGTTCTTTGAAATCTGGACGCTCACAGAGCCGGTCGGTTGGTATTATGGGACGTTTGGCCTACGAATTTGATAATCGTTATAATGTAAGCGTTGCTATTCGTTCGGATGCTACATCTAAGACGGGAAGAAGTTGTCGTTGGGGAACTTTCCCTACTGTATCAGGACAGTGGAGGTTGAATAACGAACCTTTTCTGAAAGAATACGATTGGTTAAGTGATTTCCGTTTGAGTGCCAGCTGGGGAAAAAGCGGACGTGCTCCTTCCGGTGGATTTACTTATGTAGGAACCATGACCCCGGAAAATGATTATATGGATATGACAGCAATCAAACCGAATTCCATGCAGTTGAATAAGCTGAAATGGGAGGTAAAAACTTCTTATAATTTTGGATTGAAGCTGGCTTTCCTGAATGACCGGTTTACATTAGATGTTGATTATTATAATCAGCGAAGCAGGGATTTATTACAGGCGGGCATGGGTATCCCAAGTACTTCAGGATATGCTAGTGTCGGTTACTTTAATTCTGGTTCACTGGAAAACCGGGGTTGGGAAGTGGCAGTGAATCTTAAGAATATTATCAATATTCGTGGGTTTAAAGTGAGTATCAGTAATTTGAATATAGCTCGTAACCGCAACCGGATTAAGGAGTTACCAATCAATATGACAGAAGAAAGTGTTAGTAATGCAAATGGAGCTTATGCTTCGAAATATCTGGTTGACCAGCCGCTGGGATCTTTTTACGGATACCGTTGTCTGGGAGTCTATCAAAATGATAATGAAACCTATGCCCGTGACGATGCCGGGAATATAATCCGGGATGTTAAAGGGGAACCTGTGATTACTTCCATTTTTGGAACAAAAGATGTACGTCCCGGTGATGCTAAGTATTATGATACGAATCACGACGGAGTTATCAATAAATACGATATGGTTTATTTGGGGAATGCCATGCCGATCATGACCGGTGGAGGGGCTATCCGTTTTGAATATAAAGATCTGAGTTTACGTGCGTCTTTCCATTTCCGGGTGGGACAAAAAGTGATCAACAAAACCCGTATGAATGCGGAAAGCATGTATAATGGCAATAATCAGAGGCGGTCAGTATTAAGAAGATGGCGTTATGAAGGAGACGATACCAATATTCCAAGGGCATTGTTTGGCAAAGGATATAATTACCTGGGATCGGATCGTTTTGTGGAAGACAATTCTTTCTTGAAATGTAAAGACTTGACGCTTACCTACAGATTGCCTAGGACTTTTGTAAAGAGTTTGGGTTTCTCGAATATAAGTGCTTATATCACGACCTATAATTTATTTACGATTACGAAATATACCGGTCAGGACCCGGAAACTTCTATTCCGTCCGGGACTTCACAATTGGCACAGGATAACAGTCTGACGCCGAGAGCCAGGAAAGTTGCTTTGGGTTTAACGCTTAATTTTTGATGGACATGATGAAAAGACAATTCAATATCATGATGCGATACTGTCTGGCGGTGCTAATGGTTTTACCGTTGGGAAGTTGTAATAGCTGGTTGGATATTTATCCCGAGGAACAACAATCCATGGATAACTTCTGGACCACAAAGGAAGAAGTGGAACAAGTGTTAATGGGAGCGTATACAAAACTTCGGGGATGTTGCTTGCAGATGGTGAAATGGGGTGAATTGCGGGGAGATATGCTTAAGGTGGCCAATAGTACAACTTCGGCTGAAGCGAAAGTCGCTGATATGACCCAGTTGACGATTAATAATTCTCTTTGTTCCTGGGAAGATATTTATAATGCCATTTCAAGGGCAAATTCAGTGATTGAATACAGTGCGTCGGCAATGGAAAAAGACATTACTTTTTCACAGGGTTTGTCTGACTCTTATGTGGCGGAGGCTGTTTTTATCCGTTCCTTGTGTTATTTTTATTTATTGCGGACTTTCGGGGAGGTGCCGTTAATATTAAAACCTTATGTGGACGACTCCCAGAGTTTCTATGTCCCGAAATCTGATAAAAATACGATTGCCAATCAATTGATCACTGACCTGAAGACTTGGGCTGAAAAATGTAAACCGGGATATGAAGTGACCTGGCAGAGTAAAGGGCGAGCCACCAAATGGGCTTGTTATACTTTGTTGGCCGACATCTGTTTGTGGCAGGGAGATTATCAGGGAGCTGTCAATGCCTGTAATCAGGTTATTACAAAGGGGCCGGCTTCATTGGTAAGTAATGAAGCCTGGTATACGTTATATTATCCGGGAAATAGTGTGGAAAGTATTTTTGAGATGCAGTGGGATGATGATTTAAGCCAGACGAATTCTTTCTATTCGTTATTTTTTAACGGAACCAATACTTCCACTTTTGTCGTTTCTGATGCAGCAAGGGAACTTTTTGAAGAAGGAGTTACGGAGATTGATATCAGGGGAATTGGTGGTACGTATATCAAAGATGGGGATTATAGTGGAAAAGTCTGGAAATTCGGGGGGACTGGGATTTATGGAGCTGATGGGGAGTTGAGAACTGAACGTCAGCGTGATAATAACTGGATTTTTTATCGCTATGCAGATGTACTGCTGATTAAAGCGGAAGCTTTGGTGATGCAGGGAGATTATGAGGGAGCACGGGATTTGGTTACCGAAATCCGCACCCGGGCTGGCCATACCATTGAATTGCCATTACCTGAAACCGAAAGAGATGCGTTACTCATGGTGATAGATGAACGGGCCAGGGAATTTTTAGCCGAGGGAAAACGTTGGTTTGACATTCTGAGGGTTGCCCATATTAAAAATTTCTCCGTTTATCAGGATTATTTGAAAGAGGTTTTATTAGCACCCGTTGCCGCAAAAGACCGGCTGACCTGGGAAGCTAAATTGGCTGATACCAATAGCTATTATTTACCCATTCTGAAGACAGAGATTACGAAAAGTAATGGTGTTATCTTGCAGAATCCTTTCTATGCGGATCAGGATTAATAACATTTAAATGCCAAGAATATGAAACGGATATTAAATATATTGATAGGATGCCTGATGTTTTGGACATTTTCAGGATGTGAAGATCCTTATTTGGACGAAACTTTTACGGCTTTTGAAGAATTGCCTATAGGTGCTACAATTGCCTCTTGGGAAGATTATTCAGATTGGGTGAAATTGTTGAAGAAAGCCGATTTGTATAATGCTATTAATGTAGGTGAGAAATTTACCTGTTTTTGTGCCAATAATGAGGCGGTTGCTGAATACGTAAAATACATAGGGCGGCAGTCTGTGGACGAAATGACAGAGGCAGAGGCTTCCGATTTAATGAAATATCATATTATTTCGGGAGTTGCTTATGATTTATTGGCTTTTACCGGAAAAGTAGGGACGCAGACTTTGTCTTTGGATAACCTGGATATTAAAGCCTATCCGGGAGGATATTATGTCAATCAGTATGCTAAAATTGTAGACCGGCAGTACAAGCCTCTGAACGGGAGTTTGTATCGGTTGG
>URJC01000249.1 GCA_900548135.1 uncultured Odoribacter sp.
TGCCAAAACCGTATAAATACCTGATTCGCCCAAGGTCCGGGTTAAACCGGCACGATCAATCAATTGTGCAAATAATGACAAATCTGCATTATCCCGAAGTATCTGAACGACATTCTTACCGACAGTAGCTTCTGAATCAAAATGATCATTAAACTCTTCCCGGCAAGAAGCAAACAGTAACCCCAGCATTAGTCCCATGAATAGACATACTTTGTTCATATACTATTTGTTTTTATTTATTCATCAATATCATCTCCCCAAATTTCCAATTCAGCCAGTCCTGCATTCTTTGCATCCCCTGAACTCGGTGTTGTGAAAAGACACCGGACATAACGGTATTCCACGGGAGCAGGCAAGTCGTAATATTGCATCGTTTTGGCACTCTGGTCCATGTTGAAAGTCCCGAATTTTTCAAGAGAGCCGTTTTGCTTGTTGGTGCCATAAAATTCCACCCCATTAGCCATGGTTTTATTCTGTCTGTGTTGTAATCCAATCCGGTTGATGCGCACTTTCCGCCTCAGGTCAACCTGAATGTAATGCGGGAAAGTGTATGTACCGCTTCCCCATTCACTATGCCAAAAGGTGGAAATGTCGCCATCCAGTACATTCGACACCGGGCACTTCTCTTTAGTCACCTCATGAGAGGAGGCCATGATTGTCCAGATTGTACGGTCCAATCGGCCGCTTTCGGCCACTTTATAGCTGTAGGGCCGGGGAGTCGTCTTATTTCCGTAAATATCGGAAGTCGTGATATAAAGCATGGTTTCCGTCACCCCTTCCAAAGCAACAAATTCCTCTCCCTCACCCGGATCAGTTACCACGATTTCCTTTTCATGTTCATTGTTATTGATGTCCCTGTAAGAAACATTGATGTAATATTCCCCGTCATACTTGTTGTACCAACTCACCAGCACGCCTCTGTTTTTCCGGGCAATCTTTACTTTCGTATTAAACAGGTTCAGGTAAGGTTCATTGGGTTGTGCCGACACAGAAATTTTGACCGGCGACGAGGAAACCCCATTTTTCCCGTAAACAGTAAAAGTAAAGTCATAAATCCGGCTACTCCCAAATCCCTCCACCAATTGTTCACTAACTCCTCCGGCAACTAAAATTCTCCGTTCATACCCCACACTATCCTCATAAGTAATCTCCACATGAGAGATATCCTTATAATCCGGATTCTTCCATTTAAAATAAATTTCTCCATATCCTGACTCATAGGTTATGTTAGAAACAGGTGCAATTTCCACTGTTTTTTCATCCGAATCATGATCACACGACCAAATCAGAAAAAAAATCAGCGAAGAAAGAATAAGAAATACTATCCGCTTCATTACATTAGAATTAAATTAATTATGTTTTCTACAATGTTTATCCATTAAAAACGTTCGTTTTTTATTGATGCTAAAAAATATAAAATTTCCTTTCTCAAAGAATCTAAATGAAAAGCTAAAATACTTAAAATTAACGAATTGATTTTCAATTTAAAACGTTTTCGCTATTTGTGAAATATATAAATATTTATTTTTTTATTCTCTATCATCTTAATAAATGTTTTTTTCTGCAACAAAAATAATCAACAGTTATTAATATACAATACTTTTATAAAATATTTTATTAAAAATACTCCATTTTAAGAAATTAATATATACTTATATTTTAATCTTTTAAAAAAGCAACAATTTAAAAAGTTTAAAAATTGTTGCTTTTCAGAATCTTTCCCCTTTAGACGTTTCACATAAAACGATGGATAAAATGCCCTAATAAAAACGAACGTTTAAAATCAGTGTAATGCTCTATCTATAAATAATTTATATTCATTTGATCTGTTTTTACGTTTTCTTTTTCTTTCTATAATCCTTGATTCAGGGCGGTTTTTATTCCTGCTATATTTGTTTTTTACGCCGGGATCTGAATATGGATCCCGCGATGCTCCCAAACCTCAACAAATAGATTGATTATCAAAGCTTCAACAACACCATTTAATAAAGAACATTTCATTTTTAGTTTTCAATCTTTTCTTTCAAATCCGAGGTCAATATTCTAGTCTACCGGGGAACAGGCTGCAAATCCCATACGCATAACCTCCTCATTCAGGTGCGTTATCCTCCAACTGAATTTTAGTACTTGTCCCAAAATTTCCCTACCTTTGTCCAACTATACCAACGGAACCTTTTCTGATTACAAACATATCAATGAATAGGCTATGCCAATGACCAATGTATTTCAACAACTCAATAACTATCTTCGTAACATACTGGACCCGTCAGAAGAAAGGGAAAATGAAACCGAAACCATAGATAATATTTTAAAAGGTATCAATTTCCGGGGTAGTAACTTATGGGTACTCATTTGTGCCATTTTCATTGCCTCACTCGGATTAAATGTAAATTCCCCGGCAGTGATTATCGGGGCCATGCTGATTTCCCCACTCATGGGCCCAATCATGGGGATTGGCCTGGGAATTGGCATTAACGATTTTGAATTAATCAAAAAAGCTTTCCGGAATCTGGCGATTGCTACCATTTTCGGTATTTTAACCTCTACATTCTATTTCCTGCTTTCGCCTCTGAATGAAGCCCGTTCTGAATTATTGGCGCGCACCACGCCAACAATTTACGATGTACTCATCGCTTTTTTTGGAGGTATGGCAGGCATTGCCGCTTCCAGTACCCGTCTGAAAGGTAATGCAATTCCGGGAGTTGCTATTGCTACCGCTTTAATGCCCCCTTTATGTACGGCAGGATTCGGATTAGCCAGCGGAAATCTGACTTATTTCTTCGGAGCTTTCTACCTATATATGATCAATTCCGTTTTCATCGCATTTGCAACTACACTGGGGGTCAAACTGATGCACTTTTCAAAAAAGACTTTTGTCGATAAAGCCAGGGAAAAAAAAGTACAACAGCTTGTTTACAGCATCCTGTTCCTGACTATGGTGCCCAGTATCTACATCACTTACAACATGATTAAAACCAACATCTTTGAAACAAATGCCAACCGTTTCATTGTCAATGAAATCAATTACCCCAATACTTTCATTGTCAACAAACATATTCAAAAAGACAGTATATCCGTCACTCTGATCGGCAGGGAATTACCCGAAGACTTCGTTATCCTGTTGCATCAGAAAATGGAAATTTACAAACTACAGGATTGTAAACTTCATATCGTACAAGGTTTGGGGAAAGAACCGGAAGATGGGAAACGGGACGAATTGAATAATCTGGTTTTACAAGACTTTTACAAAAAAACACAAGACGAAGCCAATCGACAGGCAGCAGAAATTACACAATTAAGAAACAGCTTGAATCACTATGCCACTTACGACTCTTTAGGTACCAAAATAGCCCCCGAGATCCGGATTCTCTTTCCTAAAATACAACACATTGCTTTAGCAAAAGTCTTGCGTGCCAGCATCCATACGACACAGACCGATACGCTAACCATTGCAATCCTTTCTTATCAGGCCCCTCCTTCTGCGGATGAAATAAACCGTTTCCGCGAATGGCTGGCAACACGGATAGGTACCCGGCATCTGGAACTTCTTCAGGGCAAATAAAAAGAATTTCCTATTCGCGCTTTATCGTTGATTCCTGTATTGAAATGTGTCCCCACACAAATATCCTATTGTTTTTCGGGTACCCATTTCATTTCTTCCACCCTGGCATCGTGCGCTATTTTCCGGGCAAGTATGAATAAATAATCAGACAAGCGGTTTATATATTTTACGACTAACCCATCCACTTCAGCTTGCTCCGCAAGGTCCAGGATCCGCCGTTCTGCCCGGCGGCAAACAGTACGGGCGATATGACAAAATGAAACAACTTGTTCCCCTCCGGGCAAAACAAAATACTTCATGGGAGGAACCTCAGCATCCATACGGTCTATGGCTTTTTCCAATAATCCGATATCGGTTTCTTTTATTCCTAATTTCACCTGCGCACTCTCGGGATCAGTTGCCAAGTTTCCACCAACGTCAAACAATCTTGATTGTATTTCTATCAATTCGTCTATCACTTGCCGGTCTATCGGAAAAGACCGGATCAGGCCCAGATAACTATTCAGTTCATCTACCGTCCCATACGACTCCAATCGGGCACTATTTTTCGGTACTCGTTTCCCTCCTACCAATGAGGTCATTCCCTGATCTCCTGTTTTCGTATATATTTTCATAATCTCGTAATGAATTACTGCCTATTGATACGTTCTGCTTGCATGTATTTATCCCTTATGATTTCCGGCCTGTTATACCCTATATAATCAAATTGTACTTTCCCTTCTGAATTTTATCATCAAACAATACTATTCCATACCACATCATATCTATTGATACAGTGGCTTTTTCACAATATTGCCGCCAAATACGACGATGCCAGGGACTCCTGTAAATATCAGCGATGACAACACATTTCCTTTCGTTGTTGAACAGGCAGGATAACATCCCATCACCCGTTCCTGTTTTATC
>URJC01000250.1 GCA_900548135.1 uncultured Odoribacter sp.
GGTGGTCGAACCGGGTGAGTTCCGGGTGATGGCAGGAGCTTCTTCCGAAGATATTCGGTTAAAAGGTAGTTTCCAGGTGGTTCAGGCAGGACAACAGAGGACGGTGGCACAACAGAAAGATTATTGGGCTGCTTATTTGAGCGATAGTAAAGCCAGTCCTACAGTGAAGAATGTTATTGACAATGATTCAGAAACAGTTTGGAGAGGAGTGGCTGGAGAATATATTACCCTGTCTCTGGAGGAAAATGCTGAACCTTGTCAGGTAGATATCATTTGGGCAAATCCCAAACGGAGCGATGTGGAGTTTGAAATCCAGTTGTCTAGCGGAGGTGGCCAGTTCCTGCCTTTTTACCGGGGAAAGTACAGCGGTTCAGGCAAGCAACAAATGACCTATTCTTTTGACAAGAATGCAGCCAGCGATCTTCGCATTCTGATCACCAAAGGAGAGGCTTCCATAGCCCGTGTTCAACTGAAAGAATTTGTTTTGAATTAGGAGGTGGACAGCCTTCTTGCTAAAATGAAAATAATGAAAAGATTTTTATGCCTGTTTTGTTTTTTTATTTCAGCTCTGTTTGTTTCAGGGCAGGAAATCGCTCCGGTTGTAATAGACCGTTTGTCTTCCCATCCCCGTTTGTTGTTTTTGCAAGGGCAGGAGAAAATATTGAAAAAGAAAATAAAAAAAGATCCCCTTGTTGCCCGTATTTACGGGCGATTGTTGCAGGAAGCGGATCAATTGCTGGAAGTTCCGGTGCAACCTTATGGTTTGACGGAAGGATATGTGAATAATATGTTGCAACTAAGCCGTGAGCAGATTTACCGGATGATTACTTTGTCGCTGGCTTACCGGATGACTCGTGATGATCGATATCTCACCAAAGGAGAGGAAGAACTGGTCAATGTATGTAATTATCCAAACTGGAATCCCCGTCATTATCTGGATGTAGCTGAAATGACTGCGGCAGTGGCGATTGCTTATGATTGGTTGTACGATGATTTAAAACCTGCGACACGCCAATTAGTGAAAAAGGCTATTCAGACAAATGCCTTAACCCATGCTGTAAAGGAATATGCCCAGGGAGGACTTGGTTCATGGGCGAAACGGGAAACAAATTGGAATGTCGTTTGTAATGCGGGCATGGTGATGGGGGCTTTAGCGATTGCAGAAGAAGATACCGGATTGGCTGAAGAGATTATCAGGAATGCAGTGAAGTTTGTACCCAATTATCTCCGTTCATTTGCTCCGGACGGTGTGTGCTATGAAGGTCCTGCTTATTGGGAATATGCAAATAGTTATTTGGCTTTGATGCTTTCCGTTCTGAATGATAATTTGGGTCAGGACTTTGGTTTGTCCGGTTTACCGGGAATTGATCAGACAGCTTTATATTATGTACATTCCACCAGTCCTGCCGGTAGGATATTTAATTTTGCGAATTGCGGAAGTAGTGCTTCTCCGGCGGCAAATCCTGCTTATTTTTTCTTTAGCAGACATTTCCGACAGCCTGAGGTGGCTGCATTTTATAGACAACTGCTGGGGGGATATTTGGAAAGAGGAAACTTGCCACGCTGGTTTTTCTTCCTGGCTTTACCCTGGTTTGATGATGCCTTATATCAGGTGACACGGGATATGGCAAGGTTGGATGTTTATAAAAGTATTAATGATATTGCTGTTTTAAGAGGATTTCCGGATACCCCTCATGCTATCTGGTTAATTGCTAAAGGTGGTGATCCGGATAATGCACACCAACAGATGGATGTAGGGACTTTCATTGTAGAGACCGACGGGGTGCGGTGGAGTGACGATCCGGGAGCGGATAGTTATGATTTGCCTGGTTTCTGGGACGGTCGTCCCGATGGTAAGCGATGGACTTATTTCCGGAATAATAATTTTAGTCACAATACTTTAGCTATTGATGGAAAAATTCAATATGCAGCCGGCGAGGGAAAAATTATAACCTATGATAAAAATAGTAGTCAGCCTTATTTCGTTATCGATATGACTTCGGTTTATCAGGGGCAGGCTCAGGCTGTGAAGCGGACTTTTACACTTACGGATGACAAGACGGTTACGGTGACAGATCGGGTTGATCTGCTGAATGACAAACAGGAAATCACTTGGAATATGATCACGCAAGCTCAGGTGAGTTGTGAAGGAAATGTTGCCCGCTTGTCTAAAGACGGTAAAAAATTCCGGTTGACAATTTTAGCACCTGAGAACGCTGTTTTTTTGACAAAGCCGGCCAAAACGACTTCTGATAAGGAGTATCCCTTAATTGGATATGTTTTGTTACAAACTAAGGTTAGCGGTAGTCAGGAAATGGAAATTAAAGTGCAAATGAATGCAGAATAATTCACAGGGACGAAGCTTTTGAATTGTTTTAAATTATAAGAAAATTGTATATTAAAATCATGAATATATGTATTGAATAATTCGTATGGAAAGATTAAGTTTGCAAAAAAGGATAAAATAGATTAAGATAGCTCAAAACTTCTGTCTTCTCGGAGCTATTCGATGTGTTTGTTTTTTATGAGACAGGGTGTGGATAAAAAGAGATAGCACACGGGGACGGGGCTTTTGTGCTATTGGAAAGTTGGTGGAAAACAGGATCTGAGAAATATAAAACTAAATCTGAAAAGATTGGGACGGAATAGTTAGCAATAAATGGGAAATATGGCTTAAAAATAACTCAAAAGCTCCGTCCCTGTGAGTTATTTGGGCTGAAATTCAAAAAAGATTATGAAAGTAGTACAAACATGGCTGGTAGCTGCATTATGCTGTATCGGAGTTAATCTGATGGCTCAGACTTCTTCGTATTCTACACAAGCAATTACGAAGGATTTGAATTATTTTACGGATTGGACCGCTTCTGCCTTGGTGCAGGGGTTTAAGAGTAAACAACTGAAAGAGTTTCGGAGTCCTTTGATGAAGCAATTGGCTACTGAGATGATGGAAGGAAAATATCAGACAAACTATTTGTTGAATAATTATAAGCCGGTCGCATCCAATAAAGTGTTGGAAAAATCGTTGAAATTGTCTGATGGATATAGCCGTTACGAGAATATGACCGGTGTATATCTGGAGCGGGGAGAGAATGTGGTGTTGGTAGGGGACTTGCACGGACGTCAGATCAGTTTACTGATTCCGGATTGGAATCGTCAGCCCACTCCGGGCTTTGAACCAACTAAAGATCCGGAGGGCTGGGGATTGAAAAAGCAGGAAATTCCTTTACATGAAGGAGTTAATGTCATTTTTGTGAATAAAGCAGGTAATGTTTACCTCAATTATTTTGCTGATGAACCTGAGACCGCTCCTCAGGTGACCCTGCATTTTATTACAGGAAAAGCAAATGGTTATTTTGATGCTACTATCCAGAGTAATGAGGACTGGAATAAGTTGTTGGACAGTGCTGTGAGTCCTGTTATGGATGTGAAAACCAAGTATATGCAATTGGCTTATCCGGTGAAATATCTCAAACAGTTTGCTTACGGAAAAGGGAAAGAACTGGCTGGAGATTATGACAAAATTATGTCCTTGCAATATAAATTTTCCGGTGCTTTGAAATATAACCGTATTCCGGACAAGCGTATCCTGGCACGTGTGAATTATAATTATTTTATGTTCCGGGATGGAGACGGAGTGGCTTTTCTGGGAAATGAAGGTACTATGAAATCGGCTGTGGGACCTGATATTTCCAGAGATTGGGGAGTAAATCATGAAATTGGCCATGTTATGCAGATGAGACCGCAGTTGACTTGGGGAGGGATGACGGAAGTGAGTAATAATCTCTTTACTATGTACGTCACAACCCAGTTGGGATCATCCAGTCGTTTGAGTAAAACTTATGAGGGGGCATTTAAGGAGGTTCTTGATGCTGAGGAGAAGCCATTTATCATGTGTGTGGGTGATCCTTTCCGTAAATTAGTGCCTTTCTGGCAATTGCATGTTTATTTTGACAAAAAGGGATACAAGGATTTCTATGCCGATGTAATGGAATATATGCGTAAACATCCGCATAAAGGAACCGGGAATGCTTCCATTAACAATATGTACGAGTTTATCAAAATATGCTGTGATCTTACTAAAACGAATTTGACAGACTTTTTTGAGGCTTGGGGATTTTTCGTGACTGGTAAGTTTGAAGTGGGAGATTATGGTCATTATGTATATGATATTACTCCTAAAATGATAGAAGAAACCAAGAATTATGTGGCTTCCAAAAACTATCCCAAACCTGATCAGGATATCACCCGTCTGACTGATTGATGTGAACAAGAGGACAGTGTTTTTGTTTACATGAATAAAATATTTTAAGATGAAGTCATTGCTGGTCTGGTAGGTTTTTGCTTATAAACTGAAACAAAGGGACGAGGGGTGATGTTTTATATGATGAGGTGGTATATTATAGTTGTTGTTTGTCTGTCGTTTGCTGTTCCGTTGTCTGCAC
>URJC01000251.1 GCA_900548135.1 uncultured Odoribacter sp.
CTCCAGGCCGCCTGCGAGTCCATCGCCCGACTCGCCAGCCCGCTGCTGTGAGGATGGTTTGTCTTTACTTTTATGAATCAATAAATGATTAGATAATATTGTCAAAGTAAATATTAATATATACTTTTGAAAGTTCTTTGTTTTTATAGACTTGGCCTAAGTTATAAGGCTTGGTTTTTGTTAGAATGCAAATGATTGTTAGGTTGAAAACGGGGGCGCAATATTTGATAATTTCTGACCTGTTTGTGGTAGTGAGTTGTGGAAATGAACATAAATGAGTGTAAAATATTGGGGCTGCCTAAAATAGGAGATAAACGGGGAAATCTTTCTTTTGTGGAAGAAATGAACCATGTTCCTTTTGTAATTGTAAGAACTTATTGGATTTACGATGTTCCAGGTGGAGAGTTCAGAGGGGGGCATGCTTACCGCAACAACAAAGAATTCATCATTGCCCTCTCTGGCAGTTTTGATGTAATAATCGACGACGGTACGGAAAAACAGGTTTTCACACTTAACCGATCCTATTATGGGCTTTATATTCCCAATGGATTATGGCGGGAACTTGGAAACTT
This sequence comes from uncultured Odoribacter sp., assembly GCA_900548135.1. Taxonomy (GTDB): domain Bacteria; phylum Bacteroidota; class Bacteroidia; order Bacteroidales; family Marinifilaceae; genus Odoribacter. The sequence goes on from URJC01000251.1 coordinate 573, forward strand.
TTCCACGAACTCATTGGCTCTAATTCTTGCTTCCACGACGTACGATGTCGAAGATTATATCCGCGATTATAGCGAGTTCAAAACTTTCCGCCATGAAAGATAGTACGGTTTACGATTGTACAATTATTCATTTGGACAATCACCACTATGCCGAAGGTAATATTACCGTTGTGGCAAATGGAATAACCGTTCCATTTGATGTTCGGCGGGTTTATTATTTGTATGATGTGCCGGGCGGGGAGACACGCGGGGGGCATGCGCATAAGGAATTGTATCAATTGATGGTGGCAGCGAGTGGTAGTTTCAGTGTTACTTTAGATGACGGAGCTGTGAAACGCACGTTTTTATTGAATAGACCATATCAGGGACTGCTCATTGTCCCTGGAATATGGCGTGAACTTGATGATTTTTCATCGGGTTCGGTCTGCCTCGTGTTGGCTTCGCGCCTGTATGAAGAACAAGATTACATCCGGGATTACGAAGAATATATAAATTATAAAGGACAATGAGAAAACTACCGGATAATTTTCATGTGACAAAATATGGACTTAACGTGCGTCTTGTCAATGAGGATGATGCAATGTTTATTGTAAAATTGAGGACAGATCCGAAACTTGGCAGGTATATTCATAGTACGGACAGCGATGTCGAGCAGCAAAAATTGTGGATCAAAAAATATAAAATAAGAGAATTTGAAGGCAAGGAGTATTATTTTATTTTTTCCATTGATCATGTCGATTTGGGAGTCTACCGTCTCTATGACATAGAAGATGATAGATTTGTCAGCGGCAGTTGGGTATTCCGGCCCGATGCGCCACAAGGTGCCGGTATTTTAGGCTGCATTATCGGACGAGAGATAGCTTATGAAATCTTAGGACTTAATCGGAATTTTGTAGATGTAAGAAAACAAAATAAATCAAGCCTTAAATTTCAATTATCTTTCGATCCCATTTTTCTTCGGGAAGATGCGGAAAACCTCTACTTTGAACATGTGAAAGAAAATTTTTATGCACGAAAAAAGCAATATATTCAATTGTGCACCAGATTTCTGTCTTCTAAGAAATAATTGTCATGAATAAAATAAAGCAGCAGGTAATAAAAATTTTATCGGATTGTCTGAATATCGATTGTCGGAATGTGAACGAGCAATGCGCATTGGATAGTTTTTCAGACTGGAATTCTATTATGTATCTGTCTGTCATTACCCAAGTCGAAGAAACTTTCAACATAAAGATCGAAGCGGAAGTTTTGTTCGATGTGGAAACCGTCAGCGATTTAATAAACATAGTGGTTGCGAAAAGCAAGCAGTAAATGGAAACGGTTGTTAAGCAAATAATCGCTGTCGCGCAAAAACAACCCGATAAGGTTGCAATAAAATCAGAGGACGGCGTTGTTACATACGATGAATTGCTGAATGAGATCAAGCGCATCTATTGTTATTTGCACGATGAAATTCACATCGCAAAAGGTAGTTCCGTCATGCTATCGGCTGAAAAAAATATAACATTTGTTTCAACCTATTTCGCATTGCATGCTTTAGGGGCAACGACAATTCCTGTCGATCCTCGAAGTTCCGGAGCTACATTGAAGCATATTAAATTGGTAACTACACCCAAACTATTGATTGGTCTCGGCACGTCGGAAACAGATAGTATAAGTTATGAATCCTTGCGGAATTTGTCTATGAAGTACATCGGATCCGGGGAGCTGAAGGCAGAATCTGTCCCAGGCGATATTGCCGATGTAATGTTTACTTCCGGAACGACAGGAATTCCCAAGGGAGTGATACTAACGCATGGGAATATATCTGCATCGACGAATAACATCAGTCGATATATAGGCAATACTGCTGATGATGTCGAATTGCTGGCATTACCTATCTGCCACTCTTTCGGGCTGGGTAGAATGAGGTGCATTCTGTCCTGCGGAGGAACACTGGTTTTCTTCGATGGTTTCTTCAATGTGAAGAAAATGTTTAAAACAATCAGACAGGAAAACGTAACAGGATTTGGCATGGTTCCGGCAAGCTGGGCGATGATAAAAAGATTGTCCGGAGAAAGAATCGGAGAGTTTTCAGATATACTTCATTATATCGAACTAGGAAGCGCTTTCCTGGATGTCAAAGATAAACAATTGCTCGCGAATTTATTGCCATCGACAAGAATTTGCATGCATTACGGGTTGACAGAAGCGTCACGATCTGTTTTTATGGAGTTTCATAACGATAATTTATCATCAGTAGGAAAACCTCTGCCCGGTGTTGATGTGAAAATCATGGATGACTACGGGAATATTTTACCCGAAACCGGAGAAGGTGAGATTTGTATTAAGGGCCCTCATGTAACTCGGGGTTATTGTAATGATGACAAATTGACTCAAGACAGCTTTTTTGGAGATTATTTCCGGACGGGGGATGTCGGTTACGAAAAGGACGGCTATATTTTTCTTACAGGGCGCTCAAAAGAGATAATAAATGTCGGAGGGAAAAAAGTCAGTCCTGTTGAAATCGAGCGTATTTGTATGGAAATCAACGGTATTCAAGAGGCAGTTTGTGTGGGAATAGATGACCCGGGCGGGATTACCGGTGAAGCCATCAAGTTGTATTTGGTCGTTAAGGATCAGTCTCGCTTCGATCTGGACTCACTCAAAAAAATTCTGTTAATGCGGTTGGAGTGGTATAAGATTCCTCATATTTTCGAGTATATCGACTCTATCCCCAAAACGGAAAACGGGAAACCGAAACGCTATTTGTTGGAACAATTACAGAATAAATAACATGCAATTCAATCAGAAAGAATCAAGAGTATTCAAGAAATTGTCGTTTTGCGCTAGAATAGCGCAAACGATAAAACGATATTCTCTAAGAAAGAGGGGAAATGTTGTTTTTCGGGATATTTTGATTCTAGGTTCAGTTCCCCTTATTAAAACTCCTAAAAAAGGAAAAATCATTTTAGAAAAAGGAGTCATTCTAAATTCCGACAAAGCAAAATCCAATTCAGCCTTGACATCGAATGTCAAACTTACCACAGGTTACCACGGGGTTATCAAAATAGGCGAATGTTCTGCATTGAACGGATCTTGTATTGTTGCCTACGACTTTGTCGAAATTGGTAAATATTGTGAAATAGCATCTTGTACGTTGATTTCCGATACGGACTTCCATCCGGTTCTTCCCGAAGAAAGGCTAAAGCAAATGAAAGGCGAGCCATTTTCGTTCGACTCAGTCAATAAAGCAAAAATCAAAATAGGGGACAACTGTTGGATCGGATACGGAGCGATCATATTAAAGGGGGTTACTATCGGAAATAATTGCATTGTGGCAGCCGGCACCATTGTTCCCGGAGGGAAAACGTTCCCGGACAACAGTATCATTGCGGGTAATCCCGCTCATGTAGTTAAAAAATTGAAATAGTAAATGAGTTAATGAATTTGTCCTCTCTTATAATTTTGTAAGGAATAACGAAAATACCATTAAAAGAAAATTGGGCACTGCTGAAATATACGCGATAAAAAATGGTTAAATTTTTAGATTTACAGGCTGTCACGGCAAAATATGCGGATGAAATACATGCAGCAGTTAACCGGTCGATTCTGGCAGGTACTTACAGGGGACTGAAAATCAGCGTTTCGAGCAAAATTATGCACGGTACATCGGAACGCGCCATGCTGTAGGCTGTGCCAACGGATTGGATGCGCTCATTTGGATATTTAGAGCATATATCGAAATGGGCGTTATGCAACCCGGTGATGAGATAATCGTGCCAGCGAATACGTATATAGCATCAATTCTTGCGATTACGGAAAACGGACTCGTACCGGTATTGGCGGAGCC
>URJC01000252.1 GCA_900548135.1 uncultured Odoribacter sp.
CGAAAGTGATCAATTCTGAAAAATAAGGCTTTTCAAATTCATCTTTCAATAATTCTTTCCAGGATTCTTCAATCTTAACATCCATAGGGAGTAAAATTCATGATTAATACTAAAGTCCTAAAACTTATTTCATTTTTATTTCAAACATTTTAGGCCAGCGTTTGCCGGTGAGATAGAATGTTTTCTTTTCCGGATTAAAGGCTATACCATTCAGTACATCGTCTTTATCGTTTATTTTAGCTTTTTCTGCCGGTGATAGTAAGTCGGACATGTCCAATTCAGCTTTTACCACCCCGGTTTCCGGATCAATAGCAATGATACGGTTTGTTAACCATACATTTGCCCATACCAGACCGTCCACGTATTCCAGTTCGTTTAACTGAGTGACTTCGCCTTTGTGGTCATATACTTCTACTTCTTTCAGGATATTAAAATCCGAAGGAGCAATATGATACAGTTTGTTTGTGCCATCACTCATAATCAGATGATCTCCCGCCGTTGTAATTCCCCAACCTTCTGAATTGTATTTAAAAGTGGACTCCAGGGTAAAAGTCTTTAAATCGTAAATGAAACCTTTGCCAGAACGCCAGGTGATTTGGTAAATTTTGTCTTTATAGATCGTAATGCCTTCTCCGAAAAGTTGATTGTCAATGTTTAATACGGAAAGAATATTTCCTGTTTTCATATCGATTTTACGAATGGAAGATTCTCCGTATTGTCCGGTGCCTTCGTACATATATCCATCCTGATACAACAATCCTTGGGTATAGGCTTTGGGATCGTGAGCATATATTTTCAGAATATCATAAGTATATTTTACTGGGGCTTCGGCCGGTTTGAGCCGGATATTAACTGAAGCACTTCCTCTTTTTTGGTCTGGATGCCAGGTGGTCACTTTAATTACTGTATTACCTGTTTTGCCTTCCGGTATTCGGAACCGGAAATGGTTTGTATCTTTTCCTGATTTTACAATTTCGTACCCATTCAAAGAGATTACAACGGAATCAATAGGAAAACGGTCTTTGTTTTCAAAATGAACTGTGATTTCTTCTCCAAAACTATATAACTTATTCTTTTCAGGAGAAGTTATTTTGATGCTGTTTACATATTTTACTTCCTCTTTTGGAAGTGTAGATATAGCAATCTCTGTATTACCACTGTCTTTCTGGCGGGAGGAATTTCCCCCGCAGGAATAAAGTAAAATAACACAAACGAAATAATATAAATAGGGCATAAAATGAATTAAAACTAATGACTGACAATTAAAAACTAAGACAATTCCTGCCTTAGTTTTCTAAATTCCATTCGTAACCATCTTTGGTATCTTTGATGGTAATGCCGGCAGCTTTCAATTCGTCACGTATTTTATCCGAAGTGGACCAATCTTTCTTTTGTTTGGCTTCAGTCCGGATAGACATGACCATATCCAATACTTTTCCGAGCACTTCGTGATCGCGGCTTGCCGATTCACTTTCTGCTTTCAGACCTAAAATATCAAATACATAATCGTGATATAATTTTTTCAGTCCGGCAAGTCCGGCTTCGTCAATTTTTTCACTTCCTGCAGCCAGGGAATTGATCATGCGTACCCCATCGAACAGATGTGAAATCAACAAGGGAGTGTTGAGATCATCATTGATAGCTTCAGCACACTTGTTGCTTAATTCCTCTACTTGGATTGTAGTTCTTTCACCCGCAGTTATTTTGTTCAGAGTCGATACAGCAGCAATTAACCGCTCATACCCTTTTTGAGCAGCTTTCAGGGCTTCATTGGAAAAATCCAGCGGGCTACGGTAATGTGCCTGTAAAATGAAAAAGCGGATTGTCATGGGGGAATAAGCTTGTTCCAGTACTTTGTTTTCACCTGAAAATAGCTGATCAAGGGTGATGAAATTTCCCAAAGATTTTCCCATTTTCTGGCCATTAATGGTCACCATATTATTATGCATCCAGTATTTTACAGCTTCGTGTCCGTAGGCAGCTGTACTTTGTGCTATTTCGCATTCGTGGTGTGGGAATTGCAGGTCGAGTCCTCCTCCGTGAATATCAAACCGGTCACCCAGGTATTTTTGGCTCATACATGAACATTCCAGGTGCCAGCCTGGAAATCCGTTGCTCCAGGGAGATGGCCAACGCATAATATGCTCGGGAGTCGCTTTTTTCCAGAGTGCAAAATCGGCAGGATTACGTTTTTCACTTTGACCATCCAGTTGGCGGGTATTGGCTATCAGTTCATCTACCCGGCGTCCTGAAAGTTTTCCGTAGTCGTACTTTTTATTATATGCTTCAACATCAAAATAGATGCTTCCGTCACTTTCATAGGCAAAACCATTGGCAAGTATTTTTTTTACTAATTCTTCCTGTTCAATGATGTGGCCTGAAGCATGAGGTTCGATACTAGGGGGTAAAGTATTCAGCTGTTCCATATTTTTATGGTAGCGATTGGTATAGAATTGAACGATTTCCATTGGTTCCAACCGATCGAGCTTTGCCTTTTTTTCAATTTTATCTTCTCCGTCATCACTGTCATTGGTCAGGTGCCCGACATCTGTAATGTTACGTACATAACGAACTTTATAGCCCAGGTATTGCAGGTAACGGAATACGAGATCAAAAGTAATGGCTGGCCGGGCGTGACCTAAATGTGCATCTCCGTAAACGGTAGGTCCGCAAACATATAGTCCTACAAAAGGAGGATTTATGGGTTCAAATACCTCTTTTCGGCGGGTTAAGGTATTGTATATACTTAGTTTAGTTTCCATAACTTATTTTTGATGAATTGAAAATGATGCGTAAAGGTAAGGAAAAATAAAATTTATTCAACTGCTTTATCTGTTGAATATATCACATTGTTACTTGAGTAATTGCTTAACAAACTTCCATATGCATTGTATAATTGCTTACTTTCTTCTGTTTCAGTTAGATAGTTGCCATTCCCCAGAAAATCAATTTTATTGAAGCGGCAAGGTAAAACAGTCGTTCCGTATTGATTGATAACGCCATAATGGTTCCCGTTTTTTACGACAAATTTATTTTGTATAGCGAGGACTTCGTCATACCGGCATGGGACAACAGTGTTGCCGTAGCGGTTGTAGACTCCTTGTTTACCAGTTTTAGTTACAAAAAAATAATTATTTTCTTCCCGGATTGATTCAAATTGACAAGGCAGGATGGTATTGCCATAATAATTGAAGAGGCCCTGTTGTCTCCCATTTTCTACCCGGTAGTTTTTACCTTCACGGTAAATAGCCGTATATTGCACTGGTATGATCGTGTTCCCGTAATAGTTGAAAACTCCCTGATAAGCCCCTGCTGTTACGTAGTAATTCTTATCTTTAAAAGTGATATTCGAATATTTGCAGGGAATAATCGTATTCCCATAATAATTTAATACTCCTTTTAAAGGTCCGTCTGAGACATAGTAATTGTGATCCCGGTATTCGATACTGGTATACTTACAGGGGACAATCGTGTTCCCAAAATGATTATAGATCCCTTGTCTGCCACCAGAAAAAACTAAGAAATTTTGTCCCAGAGTTTCTATTTTTTCGTATTTGCAGGGAATAATAATATTACCATAGTAATTAACAATACCTTGCCGGGGACCTTGAACCAATTGCAATTGACCGTTTCCTAAACTTTCAATGATATCATATTCACAAGGAAGACATTGGTAAATAGAGATATATCCTTTTTTGACCGGATAAAAAAAATGGTCTGACTTATTCCTGCGTAAATGTTTGTTATTATAATAATGTACACAGACAAGCCCGTTTTTAGTGCCCTTTTTTACCAGATACAAGGAATTGCCCAAAATTGTGATGACATCAAATTCACATGGAATGGCTGGTTGATCCTGAAATGCGATGCCATATTTCCCATTTTCCTGAATGATTTTACAATCTTTACTGTAATTATAAGATTGTGCGGATAAGGTACTCAGGCAAAAAACAAAAACAATGAAATAAAGGATCTTCATAGCGACAGATTTTAAATTGTAATTTTCAATTATAGTAAAAGTTATCCGGAAATACAAGAGATGATTTAAAAAGACCGGAAATATTAAAGTTTATCTTTTAATGTTTCCGGTCGGTTAAAAGTTGGTAGGATTAGGTATTTATTTATCCGATAAGAAATTCAAAAAGATTGGGATTATTATTCAGGTATTCGTAAATGATTCCCTGTTCTTTCATCCGTTCCAAAAGTCCGTCAAAATCTTCCGGGTGCTGTATTTCTATACCGATGAGGGCAGGTCCTTTTTCGCGGCTTGTTTTCTTTTTGTATTCGAAATAAGTAATGTCGTCATGTGCACCTAGAACTTTACTGACAAAATTTTGTAAAGCTCCCGCACGTTGTGGGAAACGGACTACAAAGTAATGTTTTTGCCCTTCATAAA
>URJC01000253.1 GCA_900548135.1 uncultured Odoribacter sp.
GTAAATAATGAATGGTGGCTCATTTTAAGTTTGAAAAATAAATGGGAACTTGCCTTCCGGATATTTACGGATAAGGATGATTGGTATTATAAATACTTATTTAATAGAAAACTGCAGATAACTTTAGCCGGAAAAGTATATCAGCGTGAACGGTGGATGGTTAGACATACAAATGAAATATATAATAAACAATATCCCCGAACAGCCCATTCAGGGATATCTGTAAAAATTAGTTACAATTTTTTAAAAAAGAAAAAAAGTAAATATAAAAAAACGATCATGTACAAACCTATGAGGAGATAATAATATGGTAGATTTTACGATATGATTTATTAAGATAAGAGTAATCTCAAAACGTAAATAATCCTTTATTCCGAGTTCAAATTCAGATTTTTATTCTATATTTGTAACAATCATAGCTTATTAAGACCGGACAGATTTACTGAGTGAGTCAGCAATATTGTTGATTGTGTAATCTAAAACACTTTGATTATGAAAACTGAAAAATATATACTCGCAGGTCTTATTCAGACAGGGCCAATGTCTTCGTACGTTATTTTAATTTTATAAGAAACATATTGAACCTGAATCCGTAAACGATAAACCTGATTTAATTTTAGATTTACGATTACTTGTTTTCTGAACAGTTTTGAGTTTCACAAGGAAAATGTTCCTCATTCTTTAAACGTTTAGAAGTTACAACAGGATTCAAATTAAGATGAATTAGAATGAAAATGGAAAAAGTGATTATTGGCTTCGTTCTCAGTTTATTTTTACCGGGTCTTTTATCCTTATGTGCCATAGACCGCAAATGTCCGGCTTATTCCAGGGCAACAACCGAAGCCAAACTTCGGAATGTCCAGATGAAATCGTTTGAGTACTTTTTTTTATGACTTTTGATTTCAACTTGCATTAAATTAGTGACTTTATTGTAATTTTGGAGTGAAATAAACAGATTTATAACCTTAAAAAATAACGAAAATGGCAAAGATTAAAGTTGGTATCAACGGATTTGGTCGTATCGGCCGTCTGGTATTCCGCGCAGCAATGACTCGTAACGATATTGAAATCGTAGGAATCAATGACCTGATCGACGTAGATTACATGGTATACATGCTGAAATACGACACTATGCACGGTCGTTTCAACGGAACTGCAGAAGCAAAAGACGGTAAATTGATCGTTAATGGTCAGGCTATCCGTGTTACTGCTGAAAAAGATCCTGCAAACCTGAAATGGGATGAAGTAGGAGCTGAATATGTAGTTGAATCAACCGGTCTTTTCCTGACTAAAGAAAAAGCTGAAGCTCACATCAAAGCAGGTGCAAAACGTGTTGTTATGTCTGCTCCTTCCAAAGACGACACTCCAATGTTCGTCATGGGTGTAAACAACAAAGAGTATAAAGGACAACCTATTGTTTCAAATGCCTCTTGTACGACCAACTGTCTGGCTCCGCTGACCAAAGTGATCAACGATAAATTCGGTGTTATCGAAGGTTTGATGACTACCGTTCACTCTACTACTGCCACGCAGAAAACAGTTGACGGTCCTTCTATGAAAGACTGGAGAGGTGGACGTGCTGCTGCTGGCAACATCATCCCTTCTTCTACCGGTGCTGCAAAAGCTGTAGGTAAAGTAATTCCTGAACTGAATGGAAAACTGACTGGTATGTCATTCCGCGTTCCGACCCTGGATGTTTCTGTAGTTGACGTTGTATTCCGTCTGGCTAAAGAAGCTTCTTATGATGAAATCAAAGCTGCTGTAAAAGAAGCTGCAGAAGGTGAAATGAAAGGTATCCTGGGTTATACAGAAGAAGAAGTAGTTTCTTCTGACTTCTTAGGAGATGCCCGTACTTCTATCTTCGATGCTAAAGCTGGTATCGCTTTGAACAAAAACTTTGTGAAACTCGTTTCCTGGTATGACAACGAATGGGGATATTCTAACAAAGTACTTGAACTGATCGTTCACATGGCTACTGTGAAATAATCGATAGCTATCGAATATTTACAAAAAGAACTGAGCTTAATAGCCCAGTTCTTTTTTTTATTCCGGCAAAAACAATAGTAACTAATTTTTGCTATAAAAATCTATCCATATCTCCTCATCCTTCAAAGTAACCTGCATTTTAAAATCCTCAAAATCATATCGGGAATACAATGGCTGGTCAAAAACTTTAAATACCGAACCCATTTCTTTTCCTTCCTTTGTTTCTACCCATTCCAATATTTTTGTGGTCCAATATTCATGCTGTGCAACCCTTTGCTGATAAGTAACACAATTTCCCCCTTTTAATACAAAAGTATATTTCACATCAAAAATACGTCCCCGCTCATCTTCCATTTGATTTTCCGCATACAATGTGTCTCCGGAAATCCGCATTTTCCCATCTGCTTTTGCCATAGCCTGTCTGATTTCCAGAGCAGACTTTCCCAAAAAATCCTGGGCTGATAACGTCAACATGCTTCCCAGGCACAATACAATAAACACAATCTGTCTCATCCTGCCTTATTTTAGATCGATACTCCCGTCTGTATAAACGCTGCTAACTGAGTTTAAAGCTTTCCAACCCAGAACTCCGATTTTAGTCCCAGATTTTCAGACGAATTTCCGACATATACCGTAAATTTACCCGGTTCTGTCACAAAACGGTTTTCAGCATTATACATGCCATATGCCCGCGGACCGATACGGAAAGAGACTGTTTTTTCCTCTCCCGCCTCCAGAGTCACACGCTCAAAACCACATAACTCACGTTCATAGCGTGATATAGACGACACTTCATCATTCAGGTAAAGTTGCACAACTTCATCCCCTTTACAAGTTCCGGTATTTTTCACCCGGCAACTGACCTCCAGTTCTTGACCATTGGAAATGGTATCCGCTGATAATGACAAATCCGAAATCTCAAATGTCGTATAACTTAGCCCATATCCGAAAGGAAACAAACTACCGTCCACTCTGGCAAACCCTTTACCGGTAGCATGAGGCTTAAAAGGAAATGCCCAGGGGATCTGGCCTACTGATTTTGGAAATGTCACGGACAACTTCCCTCCCGGATTAAACTCTCCCCACAAAGCCTCAGCCACAACTTGTCCGGAAAATTCACCCGGATACCAAGCCTCCACAATAGCAGGTATGTTTTTCACTTCCCAATTCATCGTCACCGGACGTCCATTGAATAATACCAATACAACCGGGGTCCCTGTAGCTTCAACAGCCCGGATCAACTCCTGCTGACGTCCGGAAAAATCCAGATTCACCCGTCCCCTTGATTCCCCTATGGTACGGCTATCATCCCCAACAAATATAATCGCCACTTCTGCTTGTCTGGCAATCTCCACCGCCTCATTCAATTCCTCCTGTTCTTTCTCCGATACCGGAAAAAACATCACGTCACTCTCCGGGAAATGTTTATCCCTCACATTACATCCTTTAGCATATAAAACGGTTCCCTGTTCCCCCAGATAGTTTTTAATCCCCTCCAATCCGGTAATAACCCGCGGATTGTGAGAACCGTAACGGCATAGCATCGCCCCTCTGTTGTCAGCCAACGGCCCGATCACAGCCACCTTCTTCACCGATTTTGACAGAGGCAACAGGTTTCCCTCATTTTTCAGCAACACCAGTGACTCCCGGCCGGCCTGCAAAGCCAAATCCCGGTGTTTTTCACAATTGACTATTTTATCTGCCTGTCTGGGATTTTTCACATAAGGTTCATCAAATAACCCCCGCCAAAATTTAACATACAAGACTTCCCTAACCCGCTGATTCAACATTTCTTCAGTCACTAACCCTTGCTTTATCGCATTCCGCAACACATCGATGTATTTTTCCGGAAACTGGAAAAGTGTCCGCACATTCAGTCCGGCATTCAATTCTGCCGCTACTGCTTCTTCCTCAGTTCCCACAACATGATAAGAATTTTTCAGTTTACCGACACTCCAGCTATCAGATACCACATATCCCTTAAATCCCCACTGTTGACGTAAAATATCTGTCAATAAATAAGCACTGCCACTCACCGGAGTCCCATTGTAATCATTATGGGAACACATGGTTCCCAACGCTCCGGCCTCCTGAAAAGCTACCCGGAAAGGTTCCAAATGCAATTCATGCAATTCCTGAGGAGTCGCATGAGGGTCAGTACGGCACTCGCAATCCCTTCCCCCGGCAGGAATTCCATATATCGCAAAATGTTTAGGCGTCGATACCACCCGGTTTTCCTGAATACCCAACACTTGCTGCCGCCCCAGCTCTCCCACCAAATAGGGGTCTTCACCATAAGCTTCCACTGTACGTCCCCAACGCGGATCCCGGGCCAGATCCAGAATTGGCGAATATACATTGGTATATCCCAATACCCTGGCCT
>URJC01000254.1 GCA_900548135.1 uncultured Odoribacter sp.
ATACGGTAAGTCTTCAAGCGGGAATATAATGAATCCAGCTCCTGAAGCCCCGTAGTCACCTCGCCGGAACGAGTGGCACAGATAGACAGGCTTGCAGCCGCCTCTTCGGTTAATTTCACCCGGATATGTCCCTGTACGGTTTCCTGTTCCGCAGGAGCCACCGGCACTTCCTCCGGAAGTACCTCATCTTCCCGTTGGCAAGAAAATAACAAGAAACAAAGGCCAATCAAAAAAAGATAATTCTTCATATTGCTTAAACGTTTATTAATTACTCCGACTTATAACCACATTTTTTATTGCAATGTCATAAATATTCCAGCTGGTTCTGTCAATTGTTCCTGTTGGACATAAGACTCCCCTGATTACGTTGTTTTCTCCGGGTATATTCCAGGAACAACTTGTGTAGGTTTTGTTCCATTCCAACTCAACTTTTTCGGTATCCAGATAAGCGGAGCCATCAAACAGGAAAAATACATTGTCCGCATGATGCCCATAAGGCTGGCTTGCCCAGTGGGACGGAGAAATATCTACCATGACGGCTTGTTTCATGGGCACTGACATTTTTCCTGTTTGCACATCGTAATCAATCGCAATCCTTGCAATCTCCCCGGAATTTCCCATACCTGATACGGTTATGATCAGTCTTTTCAAATAATTTTCATTTTCCTCTGCCAGATCATCTCCTCCTGAAATGACACAGGTAGTTTTTTTCTGTTCTCCCTTGCTAACGTTCGTATAACTAATATCATAAGTACCCATCAATTGGTCATATAAGCCCACAAACTCCACATCTTCATTCAAAATCGTCAATGTATAGGTCGTATTGGACTCAGCAGCCATTGCATCATATACACTGTCGATGTTCATGATCAGGGTACGGCTTCCGTCCACCAGGTCGTTATCCTTGATGTCCACGGGTAACATCTGTTCGGTCACTCCGGCAGGGAAAGTAAGGGTCAAACCGGACGGGAACCCGTAGTCGCCATCCGCTTTTGCAGTAGAAGCAGCATCTACAGCCAGTTTTACCTTTACTTCTTTTTTAGCCGGGCTGCTCAATACAACCGGCACCTCTATCCGGCCCGTATCTTCGACAGCTCTTAACTCCGTTGCCCCAAACGAAACATAAACATAACGGTCATCATTGACTATCGTCACGTCCACCGAAGCTGTCACTTCCGACCAGGCAGCTTCCTTCACATTTTTCAACTGCAACAAGAAAGTGCGGTCCTCGTTCACATCGATATCATCGATAATACGTACAGGCACATAAGCCACCGTATCCCCCGCAGGGATAGTAAATTCGTTCTGCAACAACTCAAAATGCTCTCCTGCCATTGCAGTGCCGTTCACAGCTTCCACCTCAAACGTAACCGCCTGATTACGCGGGCGGGTCAGTACTACAGCACACTGACATTCTCCCTCTTCCTCGGCCACCGACTGCAAGGTTTCAGCAAACCCTAAGGTCGGATAACCTTCATTGCTGACAATAATAATCTTACAGGTTAAAACGTCCTGAGCCAAGCTGGCACCGGTGACCTCCACCAATTCCAGCACCACCGTCCGGTCGGGCATAATCTCAAAATTATCCTTTACGGACAATTCCACATATCCGCCCATCTCCCCTTTAGCTATATGAATCTGGTGGCTCAACAAAGTATAATCCACACCTTCCTTCACTCCGTCCTCGCTCTTTACAACCACCGTAGCCGTAATGTCCCGGCTAGCCGGTGCGGACAACACCAAGGCGATACGCTGTGGCGACACATTCTCAAATATCTCCTGCTGTGGCGAACTGAAAGCTACGGTTATCTTTCCGCCTCCCTCCGTAGTCGCATCGTCATCATCACATGCTCCCAGGGAAAAGAGAAACAATGCCAATAGAAAAACTAATTTTGTATACAACTTCATAACAGTAAATTTTATTACTCAATGGTCTTTTTATAACTCTTTAATCCTTCGTAGGGAACCTCCATTCCGCCTTCGTACACACACAATACCGTCTTTTCATCCAAAGCAATGGCATCCATATTTCCTACCCGGTAAACGTAATCCTTGAAAGTTGCCCGGGAAAACAGATTCGTTGCACCTCCCCAGCTTGTTCCCTTGTCGGCAGATACAGACATGGTGAATCCGGTTGCAAAATCCGGCGAATTCTTGATGTACATGATCTTCTGGTTTTTCATTTCGTCTGTCCAGCTGCTGGAAGGAACTGTCGGGGTATAGTTCGAGCCTTTCACCTGTCCGGTAGGGGTGAAGTGTACCCATTTGCCATTTCCCAGCCAAGCCGTCGCCCCGTCCAGCTGATTGCCTCCCTCGCCGGTATTTACCTCCAACTCCGTGGGCTCATTCCAGGTTAATCCTCCATCCCCGCTATAGGCCACTGTCCGTTTGTTGCTACCTGAAGATTGCGCCAGTACACATACCAGTTTCCCTTCTTCTTCTCCCAGGTCGCAGCTTTGATTGCGTTCTCCGGCAATCTCCTCACCCAAAGTCCAGTCAACTCCGTTTTCAGACACTAACATCGCAATCACCCCATTGCGTCCCAAAGTATATTTCAGCGGTACAACCAATTTTCCATCCTCCATACACCATCCATGTCCATTTAAAGTTTCCACCCCGTACGTCTCCGCCCGTTTCCCCGCATCAATACTGACCGGTTCGCTCCAGCTGCTTCCGTCCACAGAAGTACGGTGATAAATTTCATTAGCCGTGCCCAATTGCTCTCCCTGGGGAGACACGGTATAGAACAGATGGATCGTTCCGTTCTTGTCTGTCACGACGCAAGGCGACATGTTCACACTTTCGTCCCCTCCAACCACCACTTCGGGAGCAGCCCAGGTATTTCCTCCGTCCGAAGAACGTTTCAGAATGATGTCCGTTGCATTGGAACGTTTGGCCGTAATGTCGCTCGTCAATTGCACATTGTATTTGCGTCCTTCGGCAAACAACAAAACCTCATTCCCTTTCTTCGTTAAAGCAGGGCGCTGAACGGTGGTATACCCTTTCTCCCCACGCCAGGCAGCCATATCCGTAGCAGGCTGATAGTCTCCCTCTATGTACAGGTCATAAAAATGTACCCCATTCCTCCAGGGGCGGAACATAAAGGGAAAAGCAGCATAATCATCAGGGGTATTATAAGTGATCATCCAGGTGTTGTTAAATCCAACCCGCAACACCCCATTCACACAAACACACTCAATCTCAAACGTCGTTCCCGGCATCCAGTAGTCAACCCCCTGATGGTAACCGGCTTTCATCATTCCGATCGTACTTTGCTCTGCATAAAACCAGGTACAACACGGATAATTATTATCCTTATGATTGGAAAAGAAAACAGCCCGGTTGTTCCACCCTTTACTGCCTACATAGCAATTATAGTCAAAGCGCAGATTATTGAAGGCATAGTCCACAGCCAGTTTGGCATATACATACCAACTTTTCCCTTTTCCTGATTCCAGGAAACCGCGGGAATAAATGTCGTTGGACTGATAAGCCAGGTTGTCCCCGTTGAAATGCGCAGCATTGGTCGTAGCCGAAGGGTTGTAATGGGGCCGGCAATTGAAGCCGGTGCCATCCTCATACCACGACAGGGTAGCAGCATCCACCGCAGGAACAAAATCGGTATATCCCCGAAAGCCCACCTGTTCGTAGTCCACCACTCCGTCCCTGATCAGCCAGTATCCGTTGGTATGGCTCCGCCCGAAGGGATTGGGCAAAGTGTCCGTAACAAGCTCTTCCACATCGAATGGACCCGGAAAAGAAAAATGTTCCTCTTCATAGCAGCCCGTAGCCAGCAAACAAAATAACGGCCACAATTTAAATATCCTTATATTCATCATGTTTCCAATATTAATCGTTCATTATTTCCAGTTCTCAGGATCAATCGGCAAATACCAGTTCTCAGGATTGCCCAGGCGTGCCTTTGCTGCAGCAGCCAAGCCCGCATCGGTATACTTTTTACTTACGGTTTCCGCAATGATTCCGTCATACCCCAAACGGGTTTCCATCAGTAATAAATCATACCAACGCCTGCCTTCATAGGCATTTTCACGCGCTCTTTCCTGAAACAGCATTCTTTCCAATACAGGAGTTGTCATTTTAATGTCTTCTTTCTGATATTCTTCCAGTCCCCGGGCCTTGCGCAAGTCATTCAAAATCGCAAATGCCATGTCGTAATTTCCCAGGCGGTTGGCTGCAATGGCCTGCCACAGGAAAGCATCGGCCGTCTTGATCATGTGGAAAGATGCCGAACTCTCATAGGGTTCACGCATGGATTCTCCCACAGCATCCATACCGATGTATTTCCAGATCAAAGGCTGGCGGTTGATTCGCACAGCCGAAATACG
>URJC01000255.1 GCA_900548135.1 uncultured Odoribacter sp.
GCCAGCAACCACCCCAAAAAAGCCAACAAGCCTGCATAAGCCAAATCCCGGATATAACACAATATATTCTCAACAAAAGATTCATTATCACTTTGCTTTACAGCCAATGTGACTAACAATTGGGTAACCAAGAAAGTAACCCAGTACATCGGGCTGTCCACTTGCAAATCCCACCAGCAAAATAAAGGTACACTCAAAACTGAACCATAATAAAACCAACGCAGAGGAACATTAATCACAAAAATAAAGAAAAAGCACATCGGGAAAGACCAAAGCCAATTATCCATTTCCTGGTCCCCATAATAGGTATAGACCGCAAATACAAAATAAACCACAGATACGATAAACTCTATCGGTGCCCGAACAACAGCATCTTGAAACAATTTCCGGAAATTTTTAAACTTAGCAAACATATTTCCATATTTTGGGATATGAACAAAGATATAAAACTTTCTTTCCGAGCCCTTCAGTCACCCTTGTGCCTGGCCAACGTGCAGAACATTTCCGCGTATCCTCCACAATTCAGGTTACCTGTTCCTGAGATCACAAAAGCATCCCCTGCGCGACTTCTTTTGCTTTTTCAGCTGAACATAAGTGTTCCAATACCGTTAATCCGAATTCAAAAGCAAATCCCGGACCTTTACCAGTTATGACTTTCCCATCAACCACAACTCCATCTGCAGACACTTCAAAATCAGTCGAAAAATATTTTTCAAATCCCGGGTAGCAAGTAAGACGTAATTTACGCCCGGGCTTTAAATGCCCCACCACCAATGCCGGAGCAGCACAAATAGCTGCAACCCAACGTCCTGCATCATATTGTTTCTGCATCATGGAGAGCAATGGTTTATATCCGCCCAAGTTTTGGGCTCCGGGCATTCCACCGGGGAAAATCAAACCATCCACTTCTTCAGTTTTAACCTCATTCCAGATACGGTCTGCCATGATAGTCACGTCATGCGCACTTTTCACCTGAACCTGATCCCCTATGGCAACCGTACACACTTCTACTCCTCCCCTTCTCAAAATATCCACAACAGCAACAGCTTCCATTTCCTCGAAACCCTCTGCCAAAAAAAGAAATACTTTTTTCATTGTCTATCTATTTTAATATTAAATTAATTCTGTCACCAAATATACAAAATTTCAAACTCAACCAGAACATAATCTCAATAATTATAGTACTAAAACAAGTGATGGACAATACTTGCCCCTAATCAACCAAATCTATTTCTAAAACCAGAATGGAAAAAAACTAAACATACGCTTACAGAATCCGTAAAACAAGCTTACAGCAATAATACATAAAAATACAAACTGATGAACACCCGTACCCTTTCTATCCTGAAGCCTGATGCAGTAGCAGGCCCATATACCGGTAAAATTCTAAGCCTGATCGAGAAGAACGGTTTTCGTATCATAGCCATGAAAATGCTGCAATTTACTCCGATCGATGTAATCAAGTTCTATACCATACACAAAGACCGTCCGTTCTTTAAAAACCTCACCCTGTTCATGACAGCAGGCCCGGTGATTGTCATGGTGTTGGAAAAAGAAAATGCAGTAGCTTCATTCCGGGAACTCATCGGGAATACCGGTAGTGTATTAGCCGCATCCGGAACCATCCGTTACCAGTTTGGCCATAGCAAGACCCGCAACGCAATACATGCTTCTGACAGTAATGAAAATGCAAGAAAAGAAATCTCTTTCTTCTTTAGCGAACGGGAAATTACAGATATTCCTTATCAACTTCCTGTTCCGGAAAAAGAAATCGATATCTAAGCAGAGGCCCAAAAATAAGGCAGAGCTTTTTTCATCTCTGCCTTACTCCTTTTCCGGTCATAAACTTTCTTCGACTTATGCACCCCTCCAATCCTCAAAGGATGACCATGTGCCTTGATTTCTTCCTCCCGCGAAGCCCTACGGTTTGCTTTCACATAATCCCCGCGCGTAATTCTCATTTTACTTTTCATAATTACTGATTACTTCAGGCCAAAGATAGGATCTTTTTCTCTGGTTTGCAATGATAAAAACTGATCTTTTCCTTTCCGGAATAAACATCATCCCGGAATAAACAACGGCCTCAGAACATGTTCATTCCCATCTACCGGATAAAGAGCCCGCTCTGTCTCCAAGCGTTTAACCATCTTTTCAAACAGCTCCTTAGCCTTTTTCTGTTCAGTCTTTGCTAAATCATGTTTTTCATAAGGATCATTTACCAGATTAAAAAGTTTATAAGCCGGATGTGCCGGTGACTGAGGGTTATAATAATAAATTAACTTCCAGTCGCCTTTACGATAAGAGGTAAAATAACTCCCCCGGTGTTCGTGCGGAAAATGCATTAAAAAATCATCCCGGTGCCTTTTATCTTTTTTCCCACTCACAAGCTTTTTCAAATCAGCACCATCTAAAACATGCCCTTTTGCCGCTTTCACCCCGGCAACAGAAAGTACTGTCGGATAAATATCCATGATCGTTCCCATCTGTGTCTGTATAGCATTCCGGGCAACGGGATAGGCTTTCTGATACACATTCTCTTTGTTGGATTGTGCCCAACTTATAATGCAGGGAATCCGGCATCCCCCTTCATATTCAGATCCTTTCTTGCCTTTAAAAGGAGCAGCAGAACCATACTCAGCAGCGCCTCCCAGAGGAGCATCCCCTCCGTTATCTCCCAGGAAAATAATAAAAGTATTCTCTGCAATACCCAGTTCTTCCAGTTTATCCAGAATATCTCCTAAAGATTTGTCCATCCCTTCTATTAAAGTAGCAAAGGCAAGCGCCTGCTGTTTTTTATCCGGATCTGTATAATGACTGATAAAACGCTCATCCGTTTCAAAAGGTTCATGGACAGCATAATGACACATATTCAGGTAAAAAGGCTTCTTTTCAGCCACAGCTTTTTCTATTTCTTTCTCAGCCTCCAAAGTGAGGGCATCACTCAGAAAAGTATTGGTCCGATGATACTGTTCCAAATCAGGTACAGCCCTGGCCTTTTGCCCTTTTATCCAGCCATACCCGTTTTCTCCGTGATAACTGCCTGGATGTCCGATTGCAGAACCGGCAATATTTACTTCAAATCCCAAATTTTCAGGATTCTCGCCCTCACTATGGAGACAGCCGAAATGGGCTTTCCCGACGTGAATAGTCTTATATCCGGCTTGTTGCAATAAATAGGGATAAATGATATCTTCGCGGGTCAATCCTTTCCAATTCCAATCAGACGGACCATAAGGAGTACGATTATTACTCTCAGCATTTATCCAGTTCGTGGTCCGGTGGCGGGCTGCATTTTGTCCAGTCATCAGTGAAGCCCGGGACGGAGAACTAACGCTTTGAGCATAAAAAGTTGAAAACCGGATTCCCTGGCTGGCTAAGCGCTCCATATTCGGCGTACGGTACCACTCATTCAACGGGTGCTTCACCGCATTCCCCTCCTGGTCCACATCAAAAGGCACAGAAGTATCCATCAACCCCATATCATCCACCAAAAAAACAATAATATTGGGGCACTCCTGAGCGTTTATTGCTGCAAAACAGGCCGTGCAAAAAGCACTGGCCAAACTTCTTTTTATGATATTATGCTTCATATAATAAAAAGTAAATCAACCGACATGCTAAAGTAAATCGCTGGCCAAATCGGCTAAGCGGCTTCGCTCTCCTTTTTCCAGATGGACATGCGCAAAAATATCCTGTCCCTGCATTTTATCAAAAAGATGGGAAAGCCCGTTCGACTTTTTATCCAGGTAAGGAGAATCAATCTGATCAATATCTCCGGTAAATACCATCTTAGTACCTTCTCCGGCCCGGGTAATGATAGTCTTTACCTCATGCGGGGTCAGATTTTGCGCCTCATCCACGATAAAATACACATCCGATAAGCTCCGTCCCCGGATATAGGCCAAGGCAGAAATGACCAATTTCTGATCCTTCTGCAATTCTTCTATCAGCCGGTTTTCTGCTCCATGCATATTAAAACGCCGTTTAATAAACCCCAGGTTATCATACAGAGGCTGCATATAAGGATCTACTTTTTCATTCACATCCCCGGGTAAATAACCCAAATCCTTACTCGACAATGCCACAATAGGCCGGGCCAAATAAATAAACTCATATTGTTTATGCTGATGTAAGGCAGATGCTAATGCCAGCAAGGTTTTACCAGTCCCGGCCTTACCACTGATCGCCACCAATTGAATGTCCGGGTTCAACAAAGCATCTACGGCAAAAGCCTGTTCTGCATTTTTAGGATAAATACCAAACACATTCGGCTTCTCAACCTTCCGGACCACTCTCCTCAACGGATCATAGCAAGCCAGCACAGAAGCATTTCCATTTTTCA
>URJC01000256.1 GCA_900548135.1 uncultured Odoribacter sp.
CTTTAATGGCTTGCCCGAAAGCCTTAAAATCAAATTTTTCTTTGTTCTGCTTCATAGTCATTTCACCCAACTACATTGTATATTTCATCTTCCTTTCGAGATATGATTACACACAGCACATTATTGACTGAAATAGAGCATATCATATACTTGATATTATTCGGCTATCCGAGTATAATTATACTGGTAAAATTTGAGGAAAGGGCGTTTTGATTATGGAATATATGTCTTGTCCCGAAGCGGCAAAGAAATGGGGAATTTCTGAAAGACGAGTACAGATACTTTGTAGCGAAAATCGCATACCGGGCGTTTCAAAACTGGGGTATATGTGGCTGATACCAAAAAACGCGGAAAAACCTTTTGATATGAGAAAGAAACAACATAAAATGCAGATACAATAAACAAACAAATAAACCTTACAACAACTGTAAGTGGTGTGGTTGCTTCTTATGCAGTAAAATTATATTCGTAAGATAAGCGTAAGCAAAAAATGTGAGGTGTGAGATATGAATGATACAAAAAAACTATTAGAAGTACGCGACTTGCACAAAGCATATTCCAAAGAGGGGGTTCCAACAAAAGCACTAAACGGAATTACCTTTGATGTTCTGAATGGCGAATATTTGGGAATTATGGGAGCCAGCGGTTCTGGAAAAACAACATTGTTGAATTGTATTGCTACGGTCATTAAACCAACCTCTGGACAAATTTTACTTTCAGGTGCCAATATAAGCTCTTTTGATGGCACGAAGTTGGCTGAATATCGTGGCAACAAGATTGGTTATCTATTTCAAGATTTTGCTTTACTTGATAATCTAACTGGTAAAGAAAATATTATATTGCCTTTATCAATTCATAATATTGACATTGTTACAGCGGAAAAAAAGCTAAAAGATATAGCAGATTTTCTTGGAATTACAGACGTTCTTTCTAAATTTCCGTCACAAATGTCGGGCGGTCAAAAACAACGCGTAGCTGCTGCACGTAGTTTGATTTCTGACCCCGATATTATTTTGGCTGATGAACCTACAGGTGCATTAGATACAAAATCAGCACGTTTACTCATGGAGAAGTTACAGGAAATCAATCTTAGGCGTGGACGCACAATCCTAATGGTCACGCATGACCCTAACGCCGCGAGTTTCTGTTCTCGTATTTTGTTCATTCAAGACGGTGTTATTTTCCATGAGTTACGTCGTAAAATTCCAAATGAAACACAGGAAGATTTTTATGCACGTATTTTACAAGTGATGGCTCAAATGGGGGGAGGAAGTGCAAATGTTCTTTAATCTCACATGGCGAAACGCCAAACGGAGCCGTAGCGAAAACCTAATTTATTTTCTGACAATGATAACAGCCGTAGCAATGTTTTATATAGTGCTTTCTCTTGGACAACAGGACGTAATACGTTTTTTAAGTGAAATTGAGAGCGACGCAGTAGAACGGTTGCTTACTAATCTTTTACCGACGGTTTATCTTTGTGCTTTATTATTTGTGTTCTTTCTCGTAGTATTTGCAAACAAATATCAACTTGAATGTCGTAGTCGAGAACTGGGGCTTTATTTGATGTTTGGAATGACAAAGATTAAATTATTTATTCAAATAATGACAGAGGGGCTAATCACGTCGTTTTTAGCTCTTTTAGGAGGGCTTGTATGCGGTGGCTTTTTATCCGAAGCTATAAGTCTTACAACCGCGCGTTTAGTAGGGCATGGTATCATTACACACCAATTAAGTTTTTCTGTAAGTGCCGCTATTTTCACATCGTTAGGCTTCTTGATTATTCAGTTTGTAGCATTGTTTGTTCTATGCGGAAAGCTGTTCCGTAAAGAGCTACATCAACTTGTTTATGGAGAGATGGCGAAAAAGCAACGCACAGGGAATCCATATGTAAGTTTCGTATCGTTTGCTATAGGCACCGTAATTTTGCTTGTCGCGTACTGGATTGTTGTAGAGCATTTTATGGCTGCGAGTGGGGCAATGCTGCTTATTGCCGTTTTACTTGGAATTATCGGAACAATTCTATTTATTCGAGGACTTGCAAGAATTTTGAGTATATGGGCAGCTTCTATAAAACACAAAGCCACAAGAGGACTTTATGTATTTACTTTACGGCAGTTGCATGAAAATGTCGTTAATAAATATATTTCAATCAGCGTAGCGTCCATTCTGATGATGCTTACTATTATGTTAATTACCGACGGCTCAGTGCGCATAATGTCATATGGAAGTGAATTGACACGAGGTACTTCTGTTTATGACTTTACTGTAATGGGCAACGACCAAATTGTTGAGAAGTATCTTTCCAACGAACAAATTCGTCCTTATGTATCAAATCTGAACCGTATGGAAATAGGAAATATAAAATCCACTGCTTCGGATGGGATAAGTTCTCCTGTTGATTGGTCGAAATTTAGGAAACAAATCGTGCAGCATTTACCTCAAGATGTAGTAGACCCTGCCACACAAGAAGATGGTATGTATAGTTTTGGCTCCGACCAACCTGCTGCCTTAAACCTTTTAGGTCTTATTGATACTGGTAGTTCTTCTCCTTATTTGCTTCCTGTATCTTCCTATAATCGGTTATTGGATGCCGCGGGAGAAAAACAGATTAGCCTTGGGAACAATGAAGTTGTCTATTATCTCAACCCAGATTTTTTAGGTAATGCTCAAGATGAAACGGTTACACTGTTAAATCAAATTGCAGCAGACGCACAGGCGAATAATGAAGCGTTGCTTTCTATCAACGAAAGACCATTTTATCTTGTTCCCTCTGTACCGATGAAAGGGTTGACCGCAGATGAAAATATCAAGATTATAACTGCATTGATTGTTTCAGATGAGATATATTCAGAATTTGTAAATTCAGACACTTGTATGGTTTATTGGAACTTTTGTATTCCTAATGAACTTGTTGAAACAAAAGGTTTAATGTTACCGATTATGGAAGCTCGTGATTTGTTAAAACCATCTGGTCTATATTACGAAAGCTATCTTAATAATTTTGGGCGACAATTATTTTATGTTATTTCCGGAAGTTATACAACACTATACATGGGATTTATGTTTTTGATTATTGCGTGTGCATTACTTGCCCTGCAATTCTTGACGCAAATGCAAACTACAAAATCAAGGTATCTAACACTCTCTATTTTAGGAGCACGACGTGAACAAATTAAGCGTTCTATCAACCAACAAGTATTATGGTATTTCCTGCTTCCTCTTATATTAGCGTGTATCAGCGGAGCAGTAGGGATATATGCCATGCAGCTATATTTATATTCAGGAGCGGCACACCTTGAACAGTCCTATCCTCTTTTAATTGCTATGGCTGTTATTGTTGTTCTTGTTATGGTAATTTACGGTGTGGCTGTTGCGCGGACAGCTACACGGGAAATCGGAAAAATAAATTACAAGCCTAATTCATAACAGGCTTACGTGAAAGGAGGTGGTCGTATTGGCACGAATTATGGTAGTTGAAGATGATGTTTATATGCGGGAAGAACTGACGGATTTATTGAGAAAGTCGGGGTATGAAACAGTTGCGTTATTTGATTTTGAAAACGCAATATCGGAAATTGCAGAGTATTCCCCCGATTTGGTTTTGCTCGACATAAATCTTCCATTTCATTCCGGCTTTGAAATCTGCAAAGAATTAAAAGCAAAGCAGATTGGAACAGCGTTGGTATTGACAGCAAGAGATAAATTGCAGGACGAACTTCACGCATTAGGATTGGGAGCTGACGACTACTTAACAAAGCCGTGTAATATGGAGCGCCTGCTTGCCCGCATTAAAAATTTATTACGACGCAAAGAGGAACAGATACGGCAAGGTTTACTGGACGGGAACGGATTTTTACTTGACCCAAACACCTTTACAATCTATGTGGGAAAGAGTTCTTCCCTCATGCCACCCAATGAGGGAAAAATATTGCTTGCGCTTTTGAAGAAAAGCCCTAATCTTGTTACCAAACATGAGCTGTGCAACGTGCTTTGGGGAACGGAAGAATACATTGACGAAAATGCGCTGCAAGTAACCTTTACGCGATTGAGGAAAACGCTCCGTGAATTTGGTCTTGAAGATCGGATAGAAACAGTACGCGGGCAAGGCTACCGCTTGAAAGAGCAGGTGCGATTATGAAGAAGCTAAAAATACTTTTAACATATATTTCCTCTAATCGTGTATGGATTATTACACTTGCCTGTTTGGACTTGTTCTTTATATTCCTTGCTTGGCTGGCTAATCCCGATTATTTTATCAACTATGTTGCATTGATAATTTTTGTATCATTTGCCGCACTTGCTATTCCTCTTGCTATATCAATCAGAAAACGCAACAGG
>URJC01000257.1 GCA_900548135.1 uncultured Odoribacter sp.
GAAGCGGAGCGGAGACCACTGGTGTTTTCAGTGCCCATACCGCTACGCACTCGATTAGTGGGAACGCCCACGAGACGCAAAATTTTTCTACGAAATTACGGAAAACAAAAAAAGTGTCAACGACAAACACAGCTATAACATAATGAAAAATAATCTTTACAAATAGCAAAGGCTGTTGTAGAATGTAAATCATAAAAAGACATCGTGGTCTATTCCGCGGTGTCTTTTTTTATAGAACTGACTGAATTTTACAAGGAGGCAGAGATGTGGATTTCATGATGAGCTTTCTGGAAACACTGGGAACAATTGCTTTTGTTGTTTCCGGAGCAATTGAGGCAATGAAAAAGCAAATGGATCTGCTTGGAGTAATTGTACTTGGCATGGTAACGGCAATTGGCGGCGGGGTAATCCGCGATATTGTAACGGGAGAAATTCCTCCGATTGCTTTTCAGAATCCGACGCAGGCTAAAGTAGCAATTGTTGTTTCTGTTGTTGTGTTTTTTTTTGCAATGTTTTTGACACGGCATGACATTCTGACAAATGTTTCGTGGGCGAATGCGGTGTTGTTTATATCTGATGCAATGGGCCTGGCAGTATTTACAATTTTAGGAATCCGCTTTGTACAGGAACGGATTGGGAATGACAATTTTGCGTTACTTTTGTTTGTAGGAGTAATTACCGGTGTAGGCGGAGGATTATTGCGTGATATATTTGCAGGCAATGTTCCTTATATTTTCCGCAAACATATCTATGCAACGGCTTCTATTTTCGGTGCGCTCATGTATTTGTGGCTCGATAAAATTTTGTCGGAACTATGGGCAGTTTTTTTCTCTATGGTGTGCATTATAGTTGTGCGTATATTGGCATCCCATTTTAAATGGAATCTTCCAAGGGTGGAGATTTTAGAGAAAGCGAAGTGACTTTGTATGAAATTAACAGTAAACCAGATCCTTCATACAGAGGGATTTGAAAAATTTCGAGTAATATGTGGAAATCGAGGGTTAAACAGAGAAGTATCATCGGTCAGCGTAATCGATGCACCGGATATTTATAACTGGCTTCAGGGAGGAGAAATCCTTTTGACATCCGGCTATATTTTTAAAGATAATACGGAGTATCTGCTTGAATTGATTGAGAAGATAGCAAAGAATGGTGCAGCAGCGCTATTCATTAAATTAGGCCGTTTTATTGATGATATGCCGGATGAAGTACGCATAAAGGCGGATGAACTTTCATTTCCCATTGTGTATATGCCATTTTCATTTTTACGAATATTGCAATTAGGCAGGAAGGAATAGGAAAGGTTTTGGAATATCTCAGTGATCTCATTGGGCAAGAAGTTGCTTTTGTTGATAATATCAAACAAAGAGTTTTTTGTTCGAATGATGAGATGGAAATCAATATGGAAAATTATATGAGTAAATATCCGTGTTTTCCGATAACTGTCACAAGGAAGACATATGGTTATCTTGTTGTTAATGAGACAAAATATAAGGCAAATGAATATGATCTGATTGCGATAGAACATGCGTCAACAATTATTAAATTGGAAATACAGCGCGAAATTTCGAATGATGAGATTGAGAGAAAGTACAGAGATAACCTTGTCCTGGATATTATCTATAATAATATTAATAATCAGGACGAACTTAGGGAGAGAGGAAAACTTTTTGGCTGGAGTTTTGAGGGACATGTCCGTGCCATGATAGCAGATGTCGACCATTTCAAGAAGAACCGAGAGAAAAATGCCGGCAGTCCATTATGGAGAAAATGCAGGTTTCGGAAAAAGAGGCAGATCGTCTTATAACAAAAACAGATAAGTATCGTGCAGAATATTATAAATACTATACCGGTGGAGATTACTGGACAAATCCGACAAGTTATGATCTTACAATTAACACTGGTCGGGTAGGGCGCGAAAGGGCAGTCGACCTCATAATTGATTACCTGAAAATGCGTTTTGGTGACAAACTGATATAAAAAAAGAAATTCCGTAGCAGTTAAGCGCAAATGATGGAGTGTTTTGTTTGTGACAGTTTTTTGAGGTTTGTTTTCCAGGATTCCAGTAAAACATCAAGAAAAGTTAGTGATAAGTGGGTACAAACACGTGGGTATCAGGCATGTGTTGTTTACATGCCGATACCCTTACGCGTTTGTTTAGCGGGAGCGCCCACTTATCACTAACTTTTCTTGATGCTTTACGGAAACCGGAAAGCCACACATCCCCATCACCTTGCATCCCCCCGGATAAAATGATATAATCCCAGTAAAAACAATCAGCAATGGAGAGAACATATGGCATTTACAGAGGAACAGATGCAGCGGTATTCGCGGCATTTAATATTAAAGGGCGTAGGAGTAAAGGGACAGAAAAAATTGTTAGAGAGCAAAGTGTTAGTGATTGGAGCTGGTGGACTTGGCTCGCCGGCTATTTTATATTTAGCGGCAAGTGGTGTGGGAACAATTGGTATTGTGGATGGTGACTGCGTGGATTTGACAAATCTGCAGAGACAGATTATTCATGACATGGATTCGCTTGGTGTAGAAAAAGCGGAGTCGGCAGGAGAGCGTATTCGCAAATTAAATCCGGATGTCAAACTTCATCTGCATGCAGAGCGTGTTACCCCTGAAAACATTATGGCACTGATTGAGCCGTATGATTTTATTATTGATGCGGTAGATAATTTTTCGGCAAAATTTTTGATTAATGATGCCTGTGTATTGGCAAAGAAACCATTTTGTCATGCAGGAATCCGGCAGTTTTACGGACAGGTTCTTACGTATGTGCCGGGGGAGGGACCGTGCTATCGGTGTATTTTCGAAGAAATTCCAAAAGATGGAACAGTGGACAATTGTTCTTCCGCAGGGGTTATTGGTTCGATTCCGGGAATTATTGGAAGTATTCAGGCCTTGGAAGCGCAAAAATATATTACCGGGGCAGGCGAACTTCTTACCGGGAAAATGCTTACCTTCGATGGACTGACGATGAGATTTCGGACGGTGAATTTTGGAAGTCCGTCAAAAGGATGCCGTGTATGCGGAGAACATGCCGATATTCATGAACTGAGACCGGAGGAATATCCGATGCCGGGGTGCAGTATTTAGAGAATGGAGGGTAAATCATGACGTTACAACAGTTAAGATATGTAATTGCGGTGGCAGACCACGGTTCAATGAATGAGGCGGCAAAGGCGTTGTTTATTTCACAGCCAAGTTTGTCGGGGGCTGTAAAAGAACTGGAAAAAGAACTTGGCTTTGAACTTTTTTTGCGCACGAGCAGAGGTATTGTTGTGACGCCGGATGGTGAGGAATTTCTTGGATATGCAAGACAGGTGACGGAGCAGTACCGTCTGCTTCGAAATCGATATATTGAAAAAGAATCCCGAGAGAAATTCAGTGTTTCCATGCAGCATTATTCCTTTGCGGTAAAGGCATTTGTAGAGACAGTCAAACGTGCGGGAATGGAAAATTATGAATTTGCTGTATATGAGACGCGCACATACGAAATCATTGAAAATGTGCGGAATTTCAAAAGTGAGCTTGGCATTTTATATATGAATGACATGAATCGGAAGGTGTTAGAAAAAATTCTCAGGGAAAATCAGCTGAAATTCACCGAATTATTTTCCTGTGATACCTATGTATATCTGCGCTCCGGGCATCCGTTAGCCGGGCGGGAAATACTTTCGATGAAGGATTTAGAGCCGTATCCGTGTCTGGCTTTTGACCAGGGAAAAAACAATTCTTTTTATCTGGCAGAAGAGATGAAAAGCACCTATGATTATGATCGTATTATCAAGGCGAATGACCGTGCAACGATGTTAAATCTGATGAATGGACTGGATGCTTACACGTTGTGTTCCGGTATTATTTGCGAGGAATTAAATGGGGATGATTCGTTAGCCATTCCACTAAAGGAATCCGAGAAAATGCAGATTGGCTATATTCATCGTGCCGGGTCGGTAGTGAGTGCACTTGGTGAAATTTATATTGAGGAACTTATGAAGTACCAGTCTGCTTATGCGGGTAAGAACTAGTTTGGACCTTGATTCCCTGAATATCATATACTAACAATAACAACTGCTGTATCGGAGAGTGTATTATGGCTTTTTATCATTTTTTAGTTCTGGGGGAAGAAAAAAGGCAGTATTATCTGGCGCAAATGTTAAAAAAAGAGGGACATGAGGTGATGGAGGCGATGAGTTATCAGCCGGGCTATCACGATGCAATCCTTCTTCCGGTTCCACAGACTGCCATGTTTTTTGAGGGAAATAAAGAAAAATTTCAAAAAGGACAGGTGGTTTACGGCTGCAAATTTTCAGAGACGGCGATAGACTAT
>URJC01000258.1 GCA_900548135.1 uncultured Odoribacter sp.
GACCGCATGACGGAATAGAATTCCACATCTTCATTTACTTTGGCCTTCTTACGTACTCCTGCCGTATCCACTAAAATGAAATCATATCCAAATTGGGTATAACGGGTATTCAGAGTGTCACGGGTAGTGCCTGCAATGTCGGTCACTATATTTCTTTCCTGACCGATAAGTGCGTTTATGGTTGAAGATTTGCCTACATTGGGACGTCCTACGATCGTAATGCGGGGCAGATGGTCTGTGTCTTCGATTACATCATTTTCGAAATGGGTCACAATTTTATCCAACAAATCACCTGTACCGGAACCTGAAGCTGAAGATATGCAGAACAGGTCACCCTTGATTCCTAAACGGTAAAATTCCTGGGCCTCGTACAGTCGGTCGGGCGTATCTACTTTGTTGGCGATCAGATAGACCGGTTTATCAATATTGCGTAATAAACGCGCAAAATTCTGGTCCAGATCGCTGACACCCACTTCAGCATCCACCATGAAAAGAATGACATCGGCTTCGTCTATGGCAAGCAATACCTGTTTGTTGATTTCTTCTTCAAAAATGTCATCGCTATTACATACATATCCTCCGGTATCGATCACTGAAAATTCTTTACCGTTCCAGGATGATTTTCCGTAGTTGCGGTCACGCGTAACGCCACTTTCTTCGTTGACAATCGCTTTACGTGAACCGACAAGCCGGTTGAAAAGCGTTGATTTTCCTACGTTTGGCCTTCCTACAATTGCTACAATATTACTCATTGGATTTTACTTACAGGTTATGGATAGCAACTACTTGTTTGCATATCCGAAATTTTTCAATTCGTTCTCTTTATTCCGCCAGTCTTTCAATACTTTGACATATAAGTTCAAAAATACCTTTTTACCAAAAAAAGCTTCGATATCCAGACGGGCTTGTGTACCTACCTTTTTCAAGGCTTCGCCTTGATTTCCAATCAGGATTCCTTTTTGAGAGGAGCGTTCGACATAGATAATAGCCATGATATTGATCCGTTTGTTATCTTCCTTGAATTCTTCTACTTCTACTTCTACAGAATAAGGGATTTCCTTATCGTAGTTTTGGAGGATTTTTTCGCGGATAATTTCGTTGACAAAAAAACGGGCAGGCATATCAGTCAAATCATCCTTAGGAAAGTAGGGTTCACCTTCCGGGAGTAGTTGCACTATCCTTTGATAAAGATTGTCTATATTGAAGTTTTCAGTAGCGGAGACAGGAAAAATTTCTGCTTTTGGGATCAGGGATTTCCATTTATCGAATAAAGCTTCCAGTTTTTCCTGGGTGGTCAGGTCAATTTTATTGATGACCAGCAATACCGGAACAGCTGACTGATTTACTTTTTCAATAAAGTCCAGGTTTTTGTCGATACTCTCTACAACATCGGTCACATAAAGGATGATGTCGGCGTCGATGAGCGCAGATTTGGAGAATTCGAGCATATATTCCTGCATTTTATAACTCGGTTTAACCACTCCCGGAGTGTCGGAAAAGACAATTTGATAATCGTCAGTATTGACGATTCCTTTGATCCGGTGGCGGGTGGTTTGTGATTTTGAAGTGATGATTGAAATTTTTTCCCCTACTAACCGGTTCATTAAGGTGGATTTTCCCACATTGGGATTACCTACGATATTGACAAATCCTGCTTTTTGCATCGTATATAAATTATATTCTTTCTAATTGAAACTGTAACGTATATCATTTTGATCCGTGACTGATTGAAAAGCCTGCCTGCGGTTTTTAATCTGGTTACAAAGATAGTGATTTGAATGGAATTTTTATACATTTGCCTGTTGCCAGGTCCAATGGCTTATTTAATGATTTTGTAGGTTCCTTGTCTACAGATCATTAAAAGGGAAAAAGGTATGATTAATTACTTAATAAATAAAAAGATATGATTATCGGTTCATTAAAACACACAGAGAGGGTAGAAGCCTTAAATCCTCATTTTAAAAAGGTATTTGATTACATTAAATCCCATGATTTAACGGCTGCACCGGTCGGAAAAATTGAGATCGATGGTGATAATGCGTGGATTAATGTGAGTGAAGTACAGGGTAAAGAAAAAAATGCAGCTAAATTGGAGACTCACGATAAATACATTGATATTCAGTTACCGTTAGTGGGACAGGAAACTTTTGGCTGGCAGGGGCGGGAACTGCTGCTGTATGAAAAAGACGGTGGGTATAATGAAGTGAAGGACATTACTTTTTATAGTGATGAGGCTTCGCTTTTCTTTACCTTAAAAGCGGGCGAATTTGGTATTTTCTTTCCGGAAGATGGGCATGCTCCTTGTATTGGCGAAGGAAACATAAGGAAAGTAGTTGTGAAAGTAAAAGCTTGATTGGCATAATTTTTGCCGGATTTTATAAATGTATTTAAAAGCAAAAAGTATGAAAAAAGTATTTGTATTAACATTTGTAATGATGATGTTTTGTGCAGCAAAGGCACAGAAAGGTTTAGAAGATTTCACTTACGGTATTAAAGGCGGGTGGAACATTTCTAATGTAAGTAATGTTGATTATGGCGGGATAGATGGCAAAAACAAGATGAGTTTTCATTTGGGGGTTTTTGCTGAATGGCGGATGGGAGATTTTTGGGGTATTTCACCGGAATTGGTTTATTCGAGACAAGGATTGAGATATAAAGAGGATGACTGGAAATGTAAGACCCGGCTGAACTACCTGAATATTCCGGTTTTGGTTAAACTGTATGTATTGGAAGGATTGAGTGTGGATTTAGGCCCGCAGTTCGGATTCGCCCTGAATGGCAAAGATAAAGCCAAAGAGGGGGGAACCACAGTGAAAGAAAAAATCACTCATTTGAATACTTTTGAAATGGGATTTGCTATGGGACTATCTTATTGTGTGGATGATTTCATATTATCTGCCCGTTATAATCTGGGTTTGAGCAATGCTTTTGACAAGAAATGGGTGGGGGATAAGAATAATAAAAATCATGTGTTCCAATTATCTGTTGGTTACTGCCTGAATAATTTATTCTAATCGCTGAATAGTATACCAGGGTGTCATATTGTCTGTCAGTATGACACCTTTTTGTTTTGGCATGTTCTTTGTAAAACGGGAATTGAGCAGTACAGCTATTTTGGAGAATAACCGATGACTACTCATATTTATTAATCAATTTATAAAATAGAGGAGAATATAATTATGGGAGCAGCTGGAAACAAAAAGCCGAAAGGTATGAAAAAGAAACATGAAGCTAGTTATGTTGCCGAAGAAGCAACTCAACAGACAACTGTTTTTAACAAGAAAGCTAAGAAAAAATAATGGGTATGTTTCTGAGGGACTCCGGAAGTTAGCATTACTTCCGGAGTCTTTGTTTCAGGACTGTTTTTTCAACAGATCACGAATTTCGGTCAATAGTTGTTCTTCCTTGGTAGGTGCGGGAGGAGGAGTTGGTTTTGTTTCTTCCTTGCGTTTCATACTATTGATCAGTTTCACAAATAAGAATATAGAAAAGGCTATAATGAGAAAATCCAGGGCGGTATTGATGAAATTTCCGTAATTGATGCTGACGGTTTCTGTTAGCTTTCCTGTGGCAGCATCTGTGTGGGCATGTTTCAGGACAATTTTCAGATTTTCAAATTTCACTCCTCCGATCAGCAGGCCGACCGGGGGCATAATGATATCACTAACCAGAGAGGATACGATTTTACCGAATGCCCCGCCAATGATAATACCGACAGCCATGTCGACGACATTTCCGCGCATGGCAAAAGTTTTAAATTCTTTAATGAAGCTCATAATAATAATCTATAGTGTACATGGTTTAAAGATTCAGTTTTGTTTATACATGGGGCGGACTGTTTGTCCTTCGTGTAAAGAGGGTATGCCGGCAGTGACAATAATGTCGTGGCTGCTCAATCCTGATTCGACCAGGATATTTCCGGCCAGCCGGCTGGTCGTGATTGCATGACGTTGGATTTTGAAAGAAACAGGGTCTACCAGCCAGACATATTCCTGTTGGTTGTGTGTTTGTAGCGCCGAAGCAGGTATGATGAATTTGTCGGAGATCATATTGTCGGTTTCCCAGGTTACTTTACAGGAAAAACCGGGATATACATTTTTCCGGTAAAGGGCAAATTGTGCATCTGTAATGGTCAGAGTGACCGGAATACCAGACCCGTCGGAAGCATATATATAGTCTTTTATGTTGGTGGTGAAAAGTTTTCCTTTTTGGCTGTCAAATTCAACATATATTTTTCGGGGGATTTTTAATAACTGGATATTGGTTTCCGGCAGGACGAAGTGAATTTCAATATTTTCCGGATTGACCAGGCGG
>URJC01000259.1 GCA_900548135.1 uncultured Odoribacter sp.
GGGGATGGCGTAGCCAATGTATTTGGTTTGGACAATGTGACTTCCGGTGAGTTGATTGAATTTGAAAATGGAGTTCGTGGTGTAGCGATGAACCTGGAAGAAGATCAGGTGGGAGTGGTGTTGTTGAATGCTGCAGATCGGGTGAAAGAGAATTTTACCGCTAAGCGGACAGGGCATATTGCTTCTATCGGTGTCGGAGAAGGGTTATTAGGACATTGGGAGAACCTATAGATGGGGCTGGCCCTATTAAAGGGGAGGTGTTGCATTTGCCATTGGAAAGGAAAGCGCCTGGAGTGATTTATCGTCAACCGGTAAAAGAGCCTCTGCAGACAGGTATAAAAGCTGTGGATTCGATGGTCCCTATCGGACGAGGACAGCGTGAGTTGATTATCGGAGACCGACAGACCGGTAAGACAGCTATTGCCATTGATACCATCTTGAACCAACGGGAAAATTATCGTCAGGGGAAACCAGTTTATTGTATTTATGTCGCTGTGGGACAAAAAGCTTCTTCTGTAGCAGCTTTGGTAAATGTTTTGCGTACTTACGGAGCTTTGGAATATACTGTTGTTCTGGCAGCAAATGCTTCTGATTCTGCTGCAATGCGTTATTATGCTCCGTTTGCAGGAGCTACAATAGGTGAATATTTCCGGGATAGCGGTCGTCACGCTTTGGTGGTATACGATGATTTGTCGAAACAAGCTGTGGCTTACCGGGAGATCTCATTGATTTTGAGACGTCCGTCAGGACGGGAGGCTTATCCGGGAGATATTTTTTATTTGCATTCCCGCTTGTTGGAAAGAGCTGCTAAGATTATTTCCAATGATGAGGTGGCTTCAACTATGAATGATCTACCTGAAGTACTGAAACCTATTATTAAAGGAGGAGGATCATTGACGGCTTTACCTATTATTGAGACTCAGGCAGGAGATGTGTCAGCTTATATTCCGACAAATGTCATTTCTATTACTGATGGACAGATTTTTCTGGAGACTTCGTTGTTTAATGAGGGAGTGCGGCCGGCTATTAATGTCGGAGTATCTGTTTCCCGGGTGGGAGGAAATGCTCAAGTGAAAGCCATGAAAAAAATTGCCGGGACTTTGAAAATCGATCAGGCACAATACCGTGAGCTGGAATCCTTTTCCAAGTTTGGAGGTGACTTAGATCCAGTGACGCAAATGGTGATTGATAAAGGGCAGAAAAATGCCCGTTTGCTGATACAACCTCAGTATTCACCTATGCCGGTAGAAGAAGAAATTGCGGTGATTTATTGCGGAACCAAAGGTTTATTGCAACGGGTTCCTTTAAAAAATGTAATTGATTTTGAAAAGTATTTCCTGGAAATTCTGAGAGCACGTTATCGGAAAGAGGTGTTGGATGAATTGCGGGTAGGGCATTTGGATGATGTGGTTGCTGCTTTATTGGATGAAGTTGCCAGGGAAGTGTCTGATAAATTTGCGGTCCAGGATAAGCAGAAAGTGGAAGATGTTTTAAAAAATTAAGATGAGATGGCATCAATGCGGGAATTGAAGGGAAGAATCAATTCAGTACATTCTTCTCAGAAAATTACGGGAGCCATGAAGATGATTTCTTCAGCCCGTTTACGGAAAGCAGAGAATAAATTACTACAGGCGAAGCCTTATCGGCAGAAATTATGGGAAATATATGCTCATATAGAACAATCGGGTTGTGATTTTGTATCTCCTTTGGCGGAATCCCGGGAGGTAAGACGGCTGGCTTTTGTTATTTTTGCTTCGGATGACGGATTATGCGGGGCTTTTAATATTAATTTATATAAAAAATTAGTGGAAGAAGTCAGACTCTGGCAGACCTCAGGGGTAGAGGATATCACTGTTTTTCCTGTTGGAAAGAAGATATATGCTGATGTGAGGAAAATAAAGGGCATTCGTTTGGCTGGTCATCCTACTGCTTTTGAAGAGAAAGATTATATGCGGGCAACCTGTGAACTGGCAGATATTTTGATGGATGATTTTATAAAAGGTAAATATGACCGGGTGGAAGTGATCTATGCCCATTATAAGAGTATAGGGGTACAATGGACACTTGCCCGTCAGTTTTTACCGGTTGTTTTGGAAAAAGAAGAAGTTTCTTTAAAACAGGATGTTTGGTATATTTATGAACCGGATTGTGAATGTATATTGGAGCAGTTGTATCCTTTGTTATTACATGCTTTAATGTATGATATGTGTATGGAGAACCGAACCTCTGAACAGGCTGCTCGGATTTTGGCTATGCAAATGGCCAATGATAATGCTATAAAACTATTGGGGAATTTGCAGTTGGAATACAATAAGCTGCGGCAGCAAGGAATTACAGCTGAGTTATTGGATATTGCTGGCGGACAACGGGAATAAAATGTTTATATTTGTGTCCGTTAATAAAAGAAAAAATGACAAAAAGAAGGGTAGCTTTATTTGATTTCGATGGTGTAGTAGCAGATACGGAGTCTTTGTATGATATTTTCTGGGAAGGAATAGCAGAAAAATACCACATTGACGTTCCTGATTTTGCTTCAAAAATTAAGGGTACCACTTTGCAACATATTTATCATACTTATTTCGCGGCCTGTTCTGCGGATGAAACAGACCGGATTACCTCAGCAATTATTGATTATGAACGGGATATGAAGTATCCTGAAATCCCGGGAATAGTTGAATTTTTTCCCATTTTGAAACAACATGGGTATCGTTTGGGATTGGTGACAAGTTCGTCTATGGCAAAAATGCAGATTGCATTGAAGAAAATGGGATTGGAGTCAGTGTTTGATACTCTTGTCACAGCTGACCGGATTACGGAGGGAAAACCAGACCCGATGTGTTATTTATTAGCGGTTGCTGATTTGCAGGTACAACCTGATGCCTGTGTTGTATTTGAAGATTCTTTTGCAGGTATTCAGGCGGGAAAGGCTGCGGGAATGCGTGTCGTTGGACTGGCGACAACTAATTCCCGGGAAGCTATTCTGGATCAGGTGGATGCTGTTATTCCCGATTTTCAGAATGCTGGTTGGGTGTTGGATTTGATGTAGCCACAAGTGTTCTGTTGTGATTTAAAAGCTTTAAACTTATTTAAATCCCAAACTTTTCGGCCTTTTTGTTCGTTGTGATAATACAAACATCAAATAACATAAGGTTATGAAAAGCGAAAATTCAAAATTATTATTGGGATTAGGTCTTGGAGCCATTGTTGGAGTGGCTGTCGGGTATTTATTGACAGGAGAGAATCGTCAGAGAGTGGAAGAAGATTTACGTGAAGTTGGTCATGGCATCAAAGATGGGGCCAAATCCGTATTTTCTAAGGTAAAATCAAAGGCTGAAAAGGCGGGTTCAAGATTTGCCGGAAAGGCAGGTGAATGGTCTGAAAAAGCTGCTGACAAAGCTGAAGACTGGGCTGGCAATGCTGCGGAAAAAGCAGAGGAATGGGTTGACGAAGCAGGTAATAAAGCTAGCAGCGCTGCTGATAATTTTTCTCAGAAAGCCAATGATTTACGGGATAGAATGGACAACCGGGCACAGACGGATGCTGAGGCCTATGAGAAATATGCCCAAGAGTTCCATCGGGATGTCAATGATATAAAAGAAAAAGTGAAAGGTGAGAAATAATCTGTACCGGAATGGAGAATAATGCAGAGAAAATATTTACTGATCTGAAGGAAGATATTTCTACTTTTACGGGATTGAAATTCCGACTTTTGAAATTGATGGCTATCGAAAAGGCGGCAGGGGTACTGTCGGTCTTTTCGCATAGCCTTATTCTATTGTTATTCGCCTTTTTTACGATTTTGTTTTTATTTATAGCCTTAGGCTTTTATCTCGGGGATTTACTGGGAAGTATTGCTTGGGGGTTTCTAATTATCGGCGGAATATATTTGGTTCTGACTGTAGTCTTCACCTGGGCAAGAGGCGGGATCAGAATGCAATTCATGAATATCTTTATCAATGCTATGCAGACCAATAACGAAGAAGATGATAACAACGGGGAAGATCAGGCCGCAGTCTCCACTCGGACAACTGTTACAGGAAAAGCAGGAAATCCGGCAACAATGCCAGGAGTCGGAAAACAGGATTAGGGAGAATTTGCAGTATATCCGTTCACATGCCGGACGGTTGCTATTGTCTGAAATAGCAACTATCTTTATGCCGGGCCGGAAGAATAGAGAAGATAAAATGGGCGGCAGAGGGTCGGTGCATAATCCGTGGTTACATTTGGTCTGGCAAATTGCCCGCCCCATTGCTTATCGTTGGATGGGTGAAGTGGGATGGCAAGTGTTTAAAAGTATGTTCAGAAA
>URJC01000260.1 GCA_900548135.1 uncultured Odoribacter sp.
CAACAAAATTCCCAGAGCAATCCCTAAAAATATAGGAACTAAATTCGGTTCCCTCA
This sequence comes from uncultured Odoribacter sp., assembly GCA_900548135.1. Lineage (GTDB taxonomy): Bacteria > Bacteroidota > Bacteroidia > Bacteroidales > Marinifilaceae > Odoribacter. The sequence goes on from URJC01000260.1 coordinate 57, forward strand.
ATCGGCGGAGTGAATTGCCTAATATCTTCTCTACATTCCCTAAATTCTTCTCTGTCCCAACCACAGTCACCCGGTCGCCTATTTGTAGCTCCAGACCGGGACTGGCAACCAAATCCACTCCTGAACGGTTCACCCGGGTAACATTCACTCCGAAACCACCTCTCAAATGCAATTCTCCCAATGACTTTCCATTTATTTCCGAACGGGTAATCACAACCCTGCGGGAAACCAAGTTCACATCCAATTGTTCCCAATCAGCCCGATGCATCTCTATCCGTTCACCGATAAAAGCAATAATAGCCTCTATATCTTGTTGAGCTGCAATCACAAACAATTTATCTCCCGCTTCCAATGGTGTACGGGCATGAGCAATCTCTAAACCAGTATGTTCATGTAAAATTCTGGATATCACAAATCGTTTATCAATCAAATTAGCTACCTCAGCCACCTCTTTTCCAAACAAAGCCGGATTTTTAACAACCAAAGAAACATGAGTTGCACGCGAAATCCTTTCTTCCTGTTGAGTTTGGATAGATTCAGATTCCTTATCCAAGGAAATCCTGAATACATAACGGATGATTATAATAGCCAGGATAATCCCTATGACTCCTAAAGGATAAGCCACAGCATATCCCATGGCAATATCGGTCCCTTCCTGTCCTGTCATATCAGAAAACGCCTGCTGGGCTGCTCCCAAACCAGGGGTATTGGTCACTGCTCCGGAAAGAATCCCCACCATAGTCGTAACCGGCAAATCAGTAATCTTGTATATAATATAGGTCGTGATTACTCCCAATACAATAATCAACACAGCCAGTAAATTCAAAGTAATTCCCCCTTTTTTAAAAGAAGAAAAAAAACCAGGTCCTACCTGTAACCCCACAGAATATACAAACAAAATCAACCCGAATTCTTTCAGGAAATGAAGCGCATGCGGATCCATTCTCATATTAAAATGGCTCAAAATAATACCGACAAAAAGTATCCACGTAATCCCTAAAGAAATACCGGCAACTTTAACTTTTCCCAACATGATTCCAACGAAAATAACTATGGCAATCAACAAAATAGAATGCCCGATTCCCGTTCCGAAAAACAAACTATAGATCCAATCCATAAGTATAAAATTATGCTCTTTCAACAAAGTTCCAAAATTACAAATTCCCACAGGAGTAAAAAAATTTTACCTTGATTATAAAAACAAACTTTTGCATTTTATTTTTAATGATCATCTATGTTATTTAAATTTCCCGGTACAATAAGAACAATTGCAACCCCTTACCCATTCTTTACGTTTAACCGTTTGACAAGTAATGGACTAAAATATGACAAACGACCTGTTATACCTTCTGCTAAGAGCTTCTATCACAGCCTCACTCAGTGACCGTGAAGCCTTTATTGAAAAAGTATCTAAGATCATTGAGCAAAGAACCACTAAAGACCCACAAGCAGCACGCCATATCAGTGATCAGATTGCCAGTGCTTTGGATGGATTAAACGGGACTCTCTTATTACGGCAACTATTCACACCCAGAAGCGATAAAAAACTCAATCAAACCCTGGAAAAATTGACTATAGCTGTAGAAAATCTCAACAATTTACTCGAGGAATCCGGTTTGCCTGCTTCCTCTCCCAAAACAGAAAAACCATGAGGTTAACAGATCTATATGTCGGTTACCTAAAGGTCACCCGGACCCTTCAGATCATGAGCATTTTGACCAAACATGCTACGAAAGAAATGGTTAACCATTCCTTTCTGGGACGCCGAATCCGGAAACGCCGAATCCGGCATCATCAACCCGTTTATACCACCCAGGAAAGGTTGCGGCTGGCCATTGAAGATTTGGGTCCAACCTATGTAAAATTCGGTCAAATACTGGCCGACCGTCCCGACATTCTTTCTGAACGCTACCGCAAAGAACTAAAAAAACTGCAAACCAATGCCCTACCTTTTGATGACAACCTGGCAGTCCGTCTCATCGAAGACGAATTAGGGGCACAAATCAAAGATGTATTTTCAGAATTCAATCCTCACTGCATTGCTTCGGCTTCTATCGGGCAGGTATATACCGGACGTCTGAAAGATGGACACGAAGTAGTCATTAAAATCCGGCGTCCTAATATCGACCAGAAAATAAAACTGGATCTCTATCTTATGCATTATGTAGCCAAACGTTTAGCCCGGGAATATCCTGAAATGGCTGCCATTGATATCGTGGGAGTAGTCGATGAATTCGGAGAAAATATTTTTAAGGAATTAAATTATTATAACGAGGCTACCAACATCCTGCGTTTCCGGGAAATATTCCGGGACAATCCGCATGTTTACATTCCTCATGTAAACATGAAATACACCACCCATAAAATGATTATCATGGAAAGAATCTTTGGAATGTCGCCCGACGATCCCGAACAACTGAAATCTGCCGGGCTTGATCCCATAGCAATTTCCATCAATGGTGCCGAAGCACTCCTGACCATGATTTTCAAAGAAGGATTTTTCCATGCAGACCCCCATGCCGGCAATCTCTTCATCCTCCCCGGCAATCGGATTGCTTTCATTGACTTTGGTATGGTAGGAGCTTTACGTCCCCGGGAAATGGATTTTCTCGCCCATCTGTCCATCGGATTTGCGCGTCGTGACCCCATCGGGTTAGCCGACTCTATGATCCGGTTATGTGAACAGCGTTTTTTTGACCACCGAGATGATCTGATATTCAGCTTACAACAAATGATTAATCGTTACTCGCAACTCCCGGTTGAAAAATTCAATTATGCCAAAATGATTCAAGACTGCCTTGATCTCATTACTAAATATCATTTGTGTCTGCCCAGTGGTATTTTCTTATTAGCCAAATCATTGACCACCATTCAGAAAGTTGCTGAACGGCTCAATCCCGACATCCCGTTTGCTAAATTAATTATCCCGTATGCTAAAGAAGTGGTAATGAACCAATTCTCAGCGCGTAAACTAGCCGCAGAATTATACCAAACCTTAAAAGGATACTCCACCCTCCTCAAAACTGCCCCCGGAGATATCAGTGAAATACTCTACAAACTCAAACAGGGAGAAATCAAGCATGAACTGCAATTCACCGATATGGTCGAAATTCAGAAAATGTTGCGTAACATCGCCTCCCGACTGGCCTATGCCATTCTGTTGGTCGGCTTATTCATCGGTGCCATCGGTATCCTGGATAAAAGACCAGACCTGAAATACGGCCACTTTTTGCTGATCGTTTCTTCATTTTTAATATTCATTGTCATGCTTCGCTGGATATTCAGAAAAAAGAATCAATAAACTATTTAAAAAAGGGAAACAGACGTAACCCAACAGATCCGAGCGATATACAAAATGCAAAAGAAGTAAAACTGTAACTAAGATAACCTCATCATTACTAAAACACAGGTTATGCTGGAAAGTCTGGTCAGAAAAGCAACAAGCGTATATTGATTCACTATTTTCCGGAAAGTCTTGTAAACAGACTTTTCGGAAATCAGCACTCACACCCCTTGGAATTTACGACTGGCCCTTAACATATGACGTAATATACTGACAAATTCCTGTGATTCTTGTAATAAATTAAGGTATACCAAAGAAATTTTCAGGCTATTGTCTTTTTCCTGTACTCTTGTCAATTGAAGTTTTTGAAGCCGGGAAAACTTTTCTTTCAATAATTCACCTTTTTCCATCACCGCCCCCACTTCCTCATACATACCCGCCATAATCATTCCCTGAACCTGAAGAACAAGAGCAGTCAATTCATCCCTCAGCGGTAAAAATTCTTTCACATAACTTTCCGGCAACGGATTAAAATTATTGTCTACATGCTCTTTGCAAGGTTCACACATACGCTTCAGACAATACATCATCTGTTCGCTGCTATTACTTCCCAAATGAAACCAGGTATTTTTTTCGATAGCCACATTCCGGTCTATCCGGCGTAATCCCAGGATCTCTTTGCGGCGTATTTTTTTCAACAAATCTTTTTCATCATTGGTGGCAGCAACCGCTTTCCGTAAACTTTTCAAATCCTCATGGATAAAGCCGTCTGTCATCTGTACATAGATACGTGCAGTGAAAGCCAACACCTCTGCCAATTGTTCACGTACATGCCGGCGTAACAATCTCCAAATTTCCGCTTTATCCCTGGTTTGTAGCATTTGCTGAAAAAGATCATCCTGCTGTTCATTTTTCAATTTATTCCGGTAACGGATGTTGCTGCGCACCAACATCAGTACA
>URJC01000261.1 GCA_900548135.1 uncultured Odoribacter sp.
AGCCAAATTTTCCGCAACACTTGAACAATAGCTGGGCGGATAATCAAATCCGGTTGATCCGGGTAAAATAGTAACAAAACACTGCTTGTCTTCATTATAAAGAATAGCCGCATAATTATTCCCTCCGATATAAGGAGCCGCTTTAAATTTAACCTTATTCAGATAAGCAAAATCGGTATAGATAATATTAAACGTATTGTGTACATAGGCCCCTCCGTCGGCAGTAAAATAAAAGGAAGCGGCATTGCTTAATTGGAAAGCCGATCTTACAACAAAACGATTCGGTTCTTGCTTTACCATCAATAAATCCAGCATTTGCTTGGAACTCCAGGTAAAATCAGGCAATTTTAACCAACCCGTTCCTTCACCAGTAGAAACCAACAAATATTTATTCCTACTCAAACTACTATATCCTGACTCAATGTTTGCCACACAATTGGCACCGCCTCCGCTATACAGAAAACCAGAACGCGCCAATATACCCGTTTGATGCACTTTATTCCCTTTCGCATCAGAAGCATAAATTTCCAACTCCACCTGTTTATTGTCATCCTCTGTCATAAAAAGCAAACCTTTATCCAGCTGTTGAATGACTTTCAGATTGAATTTATACAGCCAGGAGACTCCGGATTTTTTCTCCGTAATCTTGTAAGTGACCTGTGCTGAAGATCCGGTGGCCCACCAAATGGTGTCATTCAGATCTTTGTTGTTGGAAAAGACAGCTCCGGTTCCGGTTGCCCAGGAATAGGTGTAATCGTCCGGATCAACCGGTTCGAGTTGTTCAGAGCCATACTCCAACGTCCGATAGAGTTCGGGAGTCAACGTTAAAAGCGTCCCACGTTCTATCATCGTATCCCTCAATTCATCTTTCAAAAAGACATCCTGCACCCAATTGTAATTATAATTTCCCTGGTCGTCATAACAAGATATAAGCAAAAGGCAGGCACATACCCAAAGGAAATCACTCCATTTATACCGTTTCATAATGATTCATTTTTAATGATATTAACATACGCTGTCAAAACTCCGTTGCGTCCGGCCATTCCGCCGGAATCTTCACACTACTGCCGGAAACATTCCTGAAAGTCATATATCCCCGGTTTTCAGCAGGAGCATCCGGATCTTTCGGCATATTGACATAATCATTCCTCTGCACAAAGTCATTCAAGTAATTCACCATATACACCCCGGCTCCTTTAGCCTTGTCACTCATATCCTTCAGCTGGGCTTCATCGTACCAGGAAGCTGCTTGTATACCCAATTCTTCATTGAGGAGACGAAATTTAGCTTCCGAGAAATACCCCAATATTGGTTCTGACCAAGCAACCGGCTGTTCTATTTTATTGCTGAATACCAACACATGCCTGGTAATATCGATAGTGTCGCTTTTCACCGTAGTATAAGGCATATTTTGTGCAAAATACTCATTGGGCAACAAGCGGAGCACCATCGAAACCGACTTGTCCTTCAAGCCCTCCCGATAAATCCGCACAGGTACCGAAGCATAGACTTCCCCGGCCTTCAACACAAAATCATCCGACAAAGCATCAAAATTAACTCCCTCTTCGGCAGTACCACCTTCTACGGCCACCCGGAAAGACCGGTCAAAATCCATGACCTCTCCCTGACCGCGCACGGACAAAGACACCAACGTATCTGCCTCATTGATAAAAGCGAATGAGAAAACGGTCGTATCCACATATGCCTGACTTGCAGGTGCACTTCGCTTATAGAAATAAATATTATCTACTCCATGATAGAATTTCAACTGATCTTCCTCACATCCCAGCAGGCAGACCGCAATTATGATAAAAAAGATATTCTTCATATACTTCATATTACAAATTCAAATCATACGGTATTCCTATTTGTCATACCTGTTATTGGTTTCACTCTCCGGTAACGGAACGGCATAGCCTGCGGACATCTGTTTCGCATAGCCTTCATGATCAGTGATAGTCTGCACCTGATTCCGTTTAAGAAAAAAGAAATATTGGCCTTCGCCGTAAAATTCTTTTTTCCATTCCAGATCCAGCAATTCATTCGGATCCAATCCAACCATATTTCCCACCTGATAACCGCGCAGCAGTCTCAATTCCTCCAGATACCAGGCCTTCTCTTCCGGGTCTGTAGCGGTTGCCGATGCAATCAGATACAACTCGCTTTTCCGTAACAACACCTGAGTTTCATATAAATAAGGATTCTCCGAGTAGGCCTGAGTCGGATAGAATTTCACAAATGACTTAATATCTCCCCGTTCAGCAGAAACGTCTTCCCAGCAACTTCGCCGGACATCGCTGTCGTCCGTAAATAAGTTTTCCAAATATTTAATAGAAGCACTCAGCAAGTTATTATTCTCCAAATCCAGACTGAACGCCCCTTTATACAAGGTTTCCCGCTTCATATTATGCATGCCGAACAACATCTCAGGATAAAACAGACGGTCATTCCTTCCTGTTTCATAATCTATTCCCGGAAACACTTCCATGAAATTATCCGCTTCCCCGGTCAACGGGTCTTTACTGTCCAGCAAAGCCCGGGCAATCCGACCCGCTTCAGCTTCATAAGCCGTCCCCATATAATAGAGCATCCTTGCCTTCAAAGCCCAGGCAGCATAATAATTCAAGCGATAACTGCGGTAATCCCAAAAACCTTCACCGGTACCTGTCCCATCGGTCAGAATAGGATCATGCCTCAAACAAACAATAGCACTGTCGACATCTGCCAGCAGATACTTCATCAACACCTCCGCCGACAAAATCTCGGCGGCAATATCCGTTACTTTATCATAATAAGGAATAGCCGGCGATGTTTTGGTTTCCTCGGTATAAACATTTCCAAACAACCGGAAAAGATCAAAATGCAAAAACGTCCGCACAGCCAAAGCTTCTCCCATAAATACCGGATATTCATCCGCTTTCAGCAAATTCCGATGTGCAGATACCGATTCCAGAAACTCATTGCATCCAGAAATCAGTTTGTAAGCCGATTTCCATATACTCTCCAAAGTGGCTTTCGGCACTGCCTCCGAATACTTAAACTGACTCAGATCCCGAAAAGTATGATTCTCAGGGATATAATACAATCCACCCAGTACATCCACTGCTCCGCAGGACAAATTCTTGGCATACAATTCATTGGAAACCAATCCCAGATAAATGCCATTCAAAGCACGTTGTATTCCCACCTCGGTTGAATAAAGCTGCTCATCGGTCATGGAATCATAAGGTTGCACGTCCAGCCAACTGTCACATCCTGAAAACAATCCGCCGATCCCCAGTAGTAAAACTATGATAATCCTCTTCATTTCGTTCATTTTTTAAAAGGTTGCATTCAAAGAAAAAGAAACGGTTCTGGCAAATGGATAAGAGATACCCCGTTCCGCCCGTAAAGTTGAACAACGGAAAATATCATTCATATTTGCCCTAAGGGTCATATTCCGCACATGAATCGCTTGCAGCCACTTTTGTTGTCCAAAATCATACGATACCGAAATCGATTCACCACTTAATGTTCTTTCCCGTTGTACATAACGGTCAGTCATCGGATAGGTCTGATTTTCCTGAACCGTTGAAGTTATTCTGCGGTAACGGGCATGGTCTCCCGGTTTCTGCCAACGGTCATATAATGCCCGTTTATCCTGATTATATACGGTATATTGTCCCGGACGGATATTTTCAATCCGGTTATATAACTCCCGGTTGAAATAATCAGCCCCGAAACGGTAACGGAAATGAGCACTTAGTGAAAAACCTTTATAATATACGGTTGTTCCGAACACTCCTTCAAGCTTAGCTTCCGTGTTTCCGACGATGACTTCATCATTGTTATCATAGATAAACGAATAGGTTCCATCTTTTTTAATAAACACTTCTTGTCCTGTCATCGGGTCAATTCCGGCAGAACGTACTGCCCAGATATCCGTCGGACTTCCTCCGTCCCGGTAGCGTTGCAAAGAACTTTTCTTCAATTCTGCATTCAGCAGATCCAGACTATTTCCAATTTTATCGTATTCCTGCACCTGATGCCTTCCGTTCCAGGAAACGGTCCATCTCAATGCCCTTTCTTTCCAGTTAATCAACGTAACAATTGTGCTCAGGCTAATCCCTCTGGTTTTTGTAGCCCCCATATTTGTGACATAATCGTCCCGTCCCGTAGAAGAAGCAATCGATGACGTGATCAATAAAGGGTCAGTATTTTTGTAATAAACATCGGCATTGATTCTCAAATAATTATTGAATAAAGAAATATCAGCTCCCAAATTATAATCA